>NZ_JBHXFJ010000004.1:175096-185275 GCF_042722465.1 Streptomyces sp. NPDC127098 | reverse complement strand
GTGGGTGGGGGGCGGGGTGTTTCCCCTGGGGCAACCCGGGGGGGGGGGGGTATATTCCCGCCCCACGCCCCGCGTTGGTGCTGGCCGTGCCGGCCTTACCGGTCACGGCAGGTAGCGCTCGATGGCGGCCGCCCCTTCCTTCTCCAGCCGCCGCCGCGCCTCCGCCACTCGCTCGGGCGTGGGCTCGCGGCCGCTGAGCCGCACCAGGTCCTCCGGGTCGATGGGCCGCTCGGAACCGGTGTGCAGCAGGTGATCGGGGGTGGGCAGATCGTCCTCGGGCTTCGATCGGGACTCGTCGGCCATGGCTACAACACCTCCCACATCCCAGCGTAGGAGCCGCCGGCCGGGCCCGCACACGGGCGCGGGGCCGCACACTCCAAAATTGCTTGACCTCTATCAATAATTCGCCGAAGACTGGTCGCATGGAATCGACGCAGCCCACGCAGCAGGACGTGGCGGCCGTCCGCCGCTTCAACCGGTTCTTCACCAGGCGGGTCGGGGTGCTCTCCGACCGCTATCTCCAGCGGGCCCGGCCGCTGGGGCAGGCGCGGCTGCTGTTCGAGGTCGCCAGCGCCGCCACCCAGGGCGAGCTGCGCGAGCGGCTCGGTCTTGACGCCGGCCAGCTGAGCCGGATGCTGGCGTCGCTGGAGAGCCAGAGCCTGGTCCGCACCCGCCCGGATCCCGCCGACCGACGCCGGCGTGCGGTCGAGCTGACGGCGCGCGGCCGGCGCGAGCTGGCCGAGCAGAACCGCCGCGCCGACGAGTTCGCCGCCGGCATGCTGACCGGCCTGACCGACGACCAGCGCGCCCGGCTGCTGGACTCCCTGACCACCGCCGAGCGGCTGCTGCGACTCGCCGCGTGCTCCGTCGAGGCGCCCGCCGACCCGGCCTCGGCCGCCGCCCGGCAGTGTCTCGCCGCCTACGCCGCCGAGCTGGACGAGCGCTTCCCCGAGGGGTACGACCCGGCCGTGCTGGTCACCCCGGCCCAGGTCTCGGGTGACGCCGGTGTCTTCGCCCTCGCCCACGACGAGGACCGGCCGGCCGGCTGCGGCGCGGTCCGCGACCTCGGCGAAGGCGTCGGCGAGCTGCGGCACCTGTGGGTCGCGCCGCACGCGCGCGGCCTCGGCCTCGGCCGCCGGCTGCTGTCCGAACTCGAACGGCTGGCGGCCGACCGCGGCCACCGCGTGCTGCGGCTCGGCACCCACCCCGTGCTGACCGAGGCCATCGCGCTCTACCGGGGCGCCGGCTACCGCGAGGTGCCCTGGTACGGCCCGGACGACCCGTACTCGCTCCTCTGCTTCGAGCGCGAGCTGCCCTCCGGCAGGCTTGCCCCATGACGTCCTCCTCCCCCGAGATCCCCGAGATCCTGCTGCGCCTCGCCCCCGAGCTGCGGTTCTTCGTCGCGCCGGCGCGACGGGCCGAGCTGACCCGGGTCGGCACCGACGGCGTCTCCTCGCTCGGCCACGTCGTCGAGTCGCTCGGCGTGCCGCTGACCGAGGTCGGCCGGCTGCTGGTCGACGGCCGCGAGGTGCCTGTCTCGCACGTCCCGGCGGCCGGCGAGACGGTGGAGGTGACCCCGGTGGCCCGCCCGCAGCGGGTGCCGGGCGCGCCGTTGCGGTTCCTGCTCGACGTCCACCTCGGCACGCTGGCGCGCCGGCTGCGGCTGCTCGGGGTGGACGCGGCGTACGAGTCGACCGACATCGGCGACGCGGCCCTGGCCGCCCGCTCGGCCCGCGAACGCCGCGTGCTGCTCTCCCGCGACCGCGGCCTGCTCCACCGCCGCGAGCTGTGGGCCGGCGCGTTCGTGCGCAGCGACCGCCCGGACGAGCAACTACGCGATGTCCTGGGCCGCTTCACGCCCCGCCTGGCCCCCTGGACCCGCTGCACCGCCTGCAACGGCGCACTCCGCCCGGCCGACAAGTCGGCGGTCGCCACCCGCCTGGAGGGCGGGACGCGGCGCTCGTACGACGTCTTCGCCGAGTGCCCCTCCTGCGGCCGCGTCTACTGGCGCGGCGCGCACCACGCCCAGCTGGCCCGGATCGTCGACGAGGCGGTGGCGGAGTTCGGGGACGGGGATGTCGACTGACCCGCTATTCGTTGGCGCGGTTGGCCTCGCCAACATTGGCGCGCCCAACGAACGGAGTACCCCGCCATGTCCGCCACCACGATCGCCGCCCTCGCCGACCGCACCGAGATCGCCGAGCTGTTCGCCCGCCTCACCCGCCTCCTCGACGAGGGCCGCTACGACGACGCCCACACCGTCTACACCGACGACGTGGTCGTCCACTCCCCCCGGGGCGGCGTGCTGCGCGGCCTCCCCGAGGTCACCGCCCACCTCCACCGCCAGCACCCCGAGGGCGAGCACACCCACCACCTGCACGGCGACGTCCAGGTGACGCTCGAAGTCGACCGGGCCACGGCCACGGCCAACCAGCTCGCGTTCTTCTACCGCGACGGCGAACCGCCCTACCAGGAGGCCGGCACCCGCCTCACCTACGGCGCCGTCCGCACCCCGGCCGGCTGGCGCTTCGACGAGGCCGACATCGCGCTCACCTTCCTGCGCCCCCTGAACTGACGGCGGCGTAGGCCTCCCGCAGCCGCCCCCTCGGCCCGGCCAGGGCGTCCGGGTCGAGCAGGCCGGCACGCTCGTACCGCTCCAGGATGTTGAGCATCTCGGGAAACATCCACGGCTCGGGAGGCGCGGCGAGGAAACGATCGAGCGCGCGGCCGGCCGCCTCCGGGTCGGGCCGCATGCAGTGCAGGAGCACGAGGTTCCCCAGGTCCACGTCGCCGCCCTCGGCCATGAGGAGTTCGTGGGCGCGTCGCCAGTGCGCGCCCTCCTCGGCGTCGCCCAACTGTCGCGCGATCAGCGCGCTGATGATGTGGGCCCAGGCATGGTCCGCCGTGCGGTCCAGCGACTCGGCGAGATCGCCCCGAGCGGCCTCGGCGGCACCGGAGAGGAGCCGGGCCTCACCGCGTCTGATCAGGACCCAGGTGTACGTGGTGTCCGTGTTGTGGGCGTTCTCGTCGAGAGTCCCGAGCCGAAGCGCCGCGTCGTAGTCGCTGATCGCCACGTCGTAGTCCCCGGTCGCGAGGTGGCAGTGCCCCCGGCCGGCGTACACCGTCGCTTGGGCCGGGTCGAGCCGGATCGCCTCGCCGAAGTCGACGACGGCCGCCACGTAGTCCCCTGCCAGGTGATGCGCCTTCGCACGGCGCTCGTACAACCAGGCGGTCCCGGAGTCCAGTTGAATGGCACGGCCGTAGTCACGCACCGCCTCACGGTAACGATCCGCCTGGCGGTGGACATCACCGCGCTTCCACAATGCCCAGAAATATTGGGGATCGAGGGCGATGGCAAGGCCGAAGTCCGCGACCGCCGCCTCCAGTCGACCCGCGAGCCGGTGCGCCTCGCCGCGTTCGGCATAAGTCCACTCGTCGTCATCGAGCTCCAGGGCACGGTCGAGGTCGGCGACCGCCAGGTCCAGGCGCCCGGCATGACGATGGGCGGCCCCACGGAACGCCCACCCCAACGCCTCGTACGGCTCCAACTCGATGGCACGGTCGAAGTCCCGCACCGCTTCCTCGAAACGCCCCGCCGACACGTGGAGATCGCCACGGCCCCGGTGGATCCAGGCATCGTCGGGGGCGAGCTCGATGGCCTTGTCGTAGTCGGCGACCGCGGCGTCATATCGCCTCATGCGATGGTGGACGCGGCCTCGTTCGGCGTAGTCCCAGGCGCGGCGAGGTCCCTGCTCGATGACCCGATCGAGGTCACGAAGCGCCTCCTCGTAACGCCCCAGGTACCCGAGGGCGCTTCCGCGGCTTTCCAACGCGTACAGGTCGTCGGCGTCGAGCTCGACGGCACGGTCGAGATCGCGGAGCGCCTCCTCGTGATGGCCGAGCACGCGGTGGGTCTCCCCCCGGTGGGCGAGCGCCCACGCGCTGTCCGGGACGAGTCGGAGAGCCTCGTCGTAATCCTCGATGGCCGCTTCGTACTCGCTCTGGTTGTAGCGCTGGCGGCCCCTGAGCACGAGCGCGGCGGCTCGGTGCGTCACGTTGAGCTCCGAAGCGGACACGAGCAGGGTGAAGGTGCGTTCCAGGGGCTGCTCGCTCTCGACCGCGCCCTTGAGTCGTCGCGCCCAGTGGGCCAGCTCCGCAGCGTCGGTGTCCCGCCAGGCGTGCTCGAACATCTGCACCCACTGCCGCAGCGCGGAAGTTCCCTGATGGCAGACGCGAACCGTGTCCGCGACGGCCGCCGCCAGGGCGGCGGCCGGGTTTGCGCACAGGCGGTGGTAGGTCTCGTCCTGCCTCGCCTCGCGCCAGCGCTCGCTGTCCCAGTACCCCCGGTCCCGATGCGGTGTGAGGTCCGCCTCCAAAGCCTCGCTGCGCTTCCCGTAGAGGTCCGCCAGCGTGGCCTGCTGCGCCGCCCAGCGGCCCGGGTACTGAAGGCGCTGGTGCCGCAGCATCAGCGCACGCACCGTGTCGTGGTAGCGGTGGTGGCCGTCGTGGTGACCCATGAACGGCAGGCCGCGCAGCCACGGGTACTGCTCGGCGGCGCCCTCCGGCGCCAGCGCCCGGTAGATGTCTTCGTCCAAGTGGAGCGGCAGGGCGCAGGCGAGGGTCGCGGCGCGGCGGTCCTGGTCGTGTTCCCATTTCAGGAAGCGCTCCACAGCCGTCTCGGCCGGGTCGACCACCTCGCCGGGGACAGTGGGACGGGTGTGGGCCAACATGTCGAGGAGCACGGGCAGTCGGCCCGACAGCCGCAGGATCACCTCGACGGTCTCGGGGTCGGTGACCCCGCGCGCCGTAAGCAGGTCGCGCGCTTCCTGCTCGCTGAACACGTCGAGCGGCACCTCGGCGATCTCCGAGGCCCAGTCGGCCCAGTGGCGCGGATCGAGTCGGCCCTGGCCGGAGAGCACCACGACGACGTTGGCCTCCAACACGCCGTGCGTGTCCTCCTGGATCACCTGCCGCAACCAGCCGTCGAGCAGTGGGCCGAGCCGCTCGTACACGTCGAAGAAGAGGACAAGCAGCGGCCGTTGGCGCGCCGCCTCGGCGAGGTCGGTCAGGAAGACGGGGGTGAGCTGCTTCACCGGGGACAACACCAGCTGCACGTCCTCCGGCGCGCGCAGCCGGGCCGACGCCCACGAACGGATCCGGTCGACGCCCAGCGCGGCCGTCGTCGGGTCCATCACTCCGGTGACCGCGCCGAGCAGCGGCACGGCGCCGGCAGCCGCGAGACCGACCTGGGCGGTGACCATCCCACCGACCGACGGCACATCAGCCGCCGGCTCTGCGGCAGCCTGCCCGCGCTCGACCTCGTGGCGCCGCTGCCGGTACTCCTTCAGCCGCTTCCTGAACCGGTCGAGCGGCAGTCCCTCGTGCTCCAGCCGGTCCGCCACCGCCGCCATGGCCTCGACCACGTCGTGCACCTCGTCACCGACGATCGCCGTGGCCGCGCCGCGCTCCCTGGCCTGCTGCTCCCACTGCCGGATCAACGACGTCTTGCCGACTCCGCCGTTGCCGTGCACGTGGAAGAGGTAGCGGAAGTCAGGGCTCTCCGGATCGCGACCGAGATTGCGGCGGAAGACGTCCAACTGCTCCTCCCGCCCAATGAACCCGCTCCTTCGCCGCTGCCGGTTCAACTCCTGCCGCGACAACCGACGTTCGGCCACCTGTCCCCCTTCCAGCCCCGACCGACCAGCCTGCCGCAGAGCGCTGGCGCGCGGCAACGGCCCCGGCCCCGGCCCGGCGCACGTGGCAAGCTCAGGCGCACCGCGACAAGACCATACCGACGTGTAAGCGGACGACGGCAATCGGTGACACGCCGGGCCATGCTGGCGATGCCGTCCTGGGAGGGAGACACCGGTGAGCACGGTGAATTTCACCATCACCTACACCCCAGATGACGGGGGTACAACGCCCTGGAGCCGATCACGGCCACTTCCACCTGGGGCCGGACGCTCGAAAAGGCTCGAACTATGATCATCGAGGCCTTGGAGCTGTACCTCGAGGAGGTCACGGCGGATGACACCCCACAGACCAAGGGTGTCGTCGTGGGTTCGGAGACCGTCGAAACCATGGACGCGGCCTGATGCCGCCGGTCCCCCATCTCCCAAGTGACCGTGTGTTCAAGGCACTCGAACGACTCGGCTTCGAGCAGCGCCGTGGAAAGGGCTCCCATACGGTGACGCACCGGTCGTCTGCCGTGGTCGTCATCCCGCACCGCAACCCGATCCCCAGGGGAACCCCGCGCAACGTCCTCAAGCAGGCCGGCGTTTCGCTCGATGAACTGACTGAGGCGCTCTGAGAAGAGTCAACGACCGATCGCCCTCTCGACCGTCGTCGATGACGCACAGCAGCTCGTCGATCGTGTAGTCAGCCGTCGCCCCCTCGCGAGCCCGGGCCAAGGTGTCGTCATTGGCCGCCACGGCGCGGTCGTGGAAGTCCTCTCCCGTCATACCCCGCACCGTAGACCGGTCATAAGGGTCGAAGCATGGACTGGCACGACTGGCACGAGGCGTACGACGAGCCGGGTTCCGAGTTGGGTCGGCGGCTCGTGGTGGTGCGGGAGCGGATCGGGGAGGCGCTGGACGAGGCGCCGGCGGGGCCGGTGCGGGTGGTCAGCGCGTGCGCGGGGCAGGGGCGGGACCTGCTGCCGGTGCTGCGCGGGCATCCGCGCCGGAACGATGTGGTGGCGCGGCTCGTCGAGTTGGATCCGCGCAACGCCGAGGTCGTGCGGCGCGCGGCGGTTGAGGCCGGGCTGCGGGGCGTCGACGTGGTCACCGGGGACGCCGCCGCCACCCGGCACTACGTGGACCTGGCGCCGGCCCGACTGGTGCTGATGTGCGGGGTGTTCGGCAACATCACGGACTCCCACATCCGGCGCGTGCTCGACCACTGCACCGCGCTGTGCGCCACGGGCGGGACCCTGATCTGGACCCGGCACCGGCGGCCGCCCGACCTGGTGCCGGACATCTGCGGCTGGCTGGCCGAGCGCGGTTTCGAGCAGCGCTGGCTGCCGGAGCCGGACGCCGGCTTCGGCGTCGGCGTGCACCGATTCACCGGGGAGCCGGCGGCCTTGCCGGCCGACGCGTCGATGTTCACCTTCAGGGGGTATCGCGCGCTGCGCGGCACCGGTTGACGACCGCGGCGCCGTCCGGGCCCGGGAGGGAGGGCCGGAACGGCGCCGCGGTGGTGGTGAGGGGGTGGGTCAGTCGCGGGGGAACCTGTCGAGGAACGCCGACCACGAGGCGGGGGCGAACCTCAGGCGCGGCCCGGTCGGGGTCTTGGAGTCCCGGACGGCGAGGAGTTCCCGCGCCGGGGACTTCACCTCGACGCAGGCGCCGTTACCCCCGGAATACGACGACTTGGTCCAGGTGCGCGTGCTGCCGTGCTCGATTGCCATGTTCTCCGCTCCGGTCGGTTATGTCGGTGGGGAATGTCCTGACGACGCGGTGACCGTACTAGTCAGGATGGGTGGCGGTTGTGCTGCTTCACCCGACCGGATGGTTCGTCCACGGCTTTTCCCCACGCGACCGGAAACATGGGTGTAGGGTGCGCCGGCCTCGCCCCGGAGACGCTAACTCCCGTACTCCTCCGCGATCTTGGTGATGAGCGTGCGCGACTCCTCGGGGCTGAGCGCCTGGGCTCTGAGGTGTTCGTACATCACGCTGTAGTACTGGACGTCGTGCGGCTTCTCCAAATAGAGATCGCTGGTGCCGCCCTCCAGATAAATGACCGTGGAATCGGTCGCCTCGGGAAACTCGAGGATCGTGTACTGGCCGTTCACGCCGGGGTGCGCGCCGGCGGTGAAAGGCATCACCTGGAGCGTGACGTGCGGCAGCCGCGAACATTCCATCAGTCGCGCCAACTGGTCGGTCATCGTGGCGCGACCGCCGACCTGGCGGCGCAGCGCCGCCTCGTCCACCACGGCCCAGAGCCGCAACGGCTGCTTGTCGTCCCAGACCCGCTGCTGGCGCCGCATCCTGACCTGCACCCGGCTGGCGACCTCCTCCTCGCCGACCTCCGGCAGCGCGCCCGATATGACGGCCGAGGCGTACGCCGGCGTCTGCATGAGCCCGGGGACCACCTGCGGCTCGTAGACCCGTAACGAGGACGCGTCGGTCTCCAGGCCGATGTAGACGCTGTAGGTGGGGGAGAGTTCGGCGAAGGCGTGCCACCAGCCCTGCTGGCGCGACTCCTTGGCCATCTGCATCAAAGAGTCGACCAGGCGCCGGTCCTCTACCTCGTAGACCCCGCACAGGTCGCGGACGTCGCGCGGGCTGATGCTGCGACGCCCGTTCTCCAGCCGGCTGATCTTCGACTGGGAGACCAGCAGCCGGTCCGCCACCTCCTCCGCGGTCATCCCGCGGTCCTCACGGAGCCGCCGCAACTCCTGGCCGAGCCGGCGTCGCCGGACAGTCGGATTGACATTGCCCGCCACGGACTGTGCACCTCCGTCGTGATCAGCTGACTTCCCAACCAGCAGACTGCCATCCAACGGGGCGTCTCCGCTGGGTATTGGCGACAGAACGTGCCCAGGAACAGACAGGGGGTGTGGCGACGGCCGTCGTTCCTCACGGCCCTCGCCACACCCCGTGTCCGAAACGCGGCTCCCGGTCAAGTCAAAGGGGTACTCAAGTACTTGCACGCATGCGTGGTGCGTGTGCGTGGTGACGCGCGGTGGTGCGCGCCGTGCGCGTCGCGCTCAGTGCGACAGCGAAGGATGTACTGCGGCTCGCGTCACTCCTCTCCGCCGAAGCTGCTCAGGAGCTTGGCTCGACTGTCCGACCACAGCCATGGCTGCCGGCGCCGGCGTGCGCGCCGCCTTGCGCGGCGCGGCGCTCGGCTGCGCGCGCCGGGCGGCGGCGGCCGCCACCTGGCCGGCGACGCCGTTCTGCACGTCCATCACGGCGTGCGCCACGAGACCGCCCATGGGGTCGTGCCTGATGAGGTCCCGGAGCCGGGAGCGGGAGGACCGCCCCTCGTTCCCGGGGTACAGGTGCTTACCCAGGCCGACCGCGTGAGCCAGCGCCGCCAGGGCCGCGGTCCGCGCGTCCGGCGGGGTGCCGGTGCGGATCGCGGTGTCCAGCCGAGCCCGGATCTGTCGACTGACCGCGGTATCCGTCGCCTGGTACCTGGTCGTCGGCAGCACCCCACACATCTGGTTCTCCACCGCGGCGACCATGCCGCAGCGCTCCAGGTGTGTGAGATAGGTTTGGCGTAGCCCGAGCCTGGGCCCGCCGATCCAGTGGACGGCCCGCACCGGGCTGCCGCGTCTGCGCAGCAACTCCAGGGCGGTGTCCAGGGTGGGATCTCCGGTCGGCCGTGGCAGTATCACGGCTATTCGGTCCCCGTCAGGGGCTATCCGCCCGGCCAAGGCCAGCTCGACGAGCTGCGCCCCGGCAAGGCCGAGGTCGAGCGACTGCGGCTGCGCTGTGGTACCCGTGGCCGGGTCCAGAGCGAGCAACAGCAACTCCTCCGGAATGGTTCTACGACTCCTGCCCATCCATGCCTCCCCGCGTGGATGAAAGACAGGGTGACGCCTCTCACATTGTTCTGTCGAGAGTGCGTGGTTGATTTGTGATGGAACCCGTAGATATGTCGTTGTCGTCCAAGGGGTCGAGCCGTGCGTTTCCGCCATCGCGGGAGTGGCGTACCGAGGTGCACAGGACCCGGCAGACTGGTAGGGCGAGCGGTTCGGATCATGAACAACTGCAAGGAGGCACGGGTGTCGGGCGAGTCCCCGGACATTTCGGGACGGGATCGGGAGCGGGAGTCATCGGTGAAGACGCCTGAGGGGCCGGAAAGGTTTCCCGACGACGCGAAGGTTCCCGAGACCGACACGGACTCGCCCACGGCGGGCGGCGAGAGCGACACGACACGGCCCGCCGCCGGGGAGGACGACGACCCGGCCCCGGCCGCGCGACGGCCCGCGGAGCGGGCCTCGGCGGAGCGGGCCTCGGCGGAGCCGAGGAGCGCGGACGACGGCCGGCAGGCCGCCACGACCGGCGCAGACGAGGAGCCGAGCACGGCCGACCAGCCACCGACAGCGGACGCCGCCAGCGGCGGCGACGAGCCGGCAGCGGACGGCGGCGAGCGGGCCGCCAAGACCGGCGCAGGCGAAGAGCCAGGCACCCCCGACAACGGCGACAAGCCGGCCACGGACGCCGACCT
>NZ_JBHXFJ010000004.1:0-174997 GCF_042722465.1 Streptomyces sp. NPDC127098 | reverse complement strand
GTGCGGACGCCGACGCGCGACCGGCCGCGGATGCCGTGCCGAGCGCGGACGACGGCCAGCGGGCCGCCAAGACCGGCGCAGGCGAAGAGCCAGGCACCCCCGACAACGGCGACAAGCCGGCCGCGGACGCCGACCGTGCGGACGCCGACGCGCGACCGGCCGCGGATGCCGTGCCGAGCGCGGACGACGGCCAGCGGGCCGCCAAGACCGGCGCAGGCGAAGAGCCAGGCGCCCCCGACAACGGCGACAAGCCGGCCGCGGACGCCGACGGATCGGCGCCTGCGAAGCCGGCAAGCGCCGCGAACGAGGCCACGCGACGGCCCGCGGAGGTCGGCGACGGCGACAAGCCAGCCGCGGACGACGGCCGGCAGGCCGGCACGACCGGCGCCGACGAGGAGCCGAGCACGGCCGACCAGCCACCGGCAGCCGCCGCGCCGCGTACGGACGCCGCAGCGGGCGCCACGTCCGGTACGGGCGACGGCCAGCAGGCCGGCGAGACCACCGCTGACGGGGAGCCAGGCACTGCCCCGGCCAGCGCGGCGGACAAGGCCGCGCAACGCCCCGCGGAGGACGGCGCACCGTCGCTGCCCGCCGCGCGGAGCGCCGGCGGTGGCGACCGGCCGGCGGCGGACCGCCCCGCAGGGGACGGGTCGCGCCCGGCCGGCAAGGCCCCCAGTGGGGAGCGGACCACCGTGTTGCGGCTGCCGGAGCAGGCGAGGGACGGGGTCGATCAGGCGACGACGTTCCTGCGCGTGCCGACCGACGCCGACGAGGCGAAGACGGAGCGGGAGGAGGCTCGGGAGGAGAAGGCCGTCGACCAGGCCACGACGTTCCTCCGGGTGCCCGCCGACAGCAAGCCCAGGACGGACCAGGCCACCACGCACCTCCACGCGCCTGGCGCGCCAGGCGCGCCGGAGGAGGAGACGCCGAAGCCGGCCGACCAGGCGACCGCACACCTCCGTACCCCGCCCGCCCCGGACGTGGCGCCGAAGCCCGCCGCGAAGGCGCCCGCGCCCGCCCCGCCCAGGCCCGAGAGTCCGCCGGCGCCCGCCGCGCAGGCGCCCGCTCCGCCCATGCCGTCCGTTCCGCCGCCGCCGGCGGATGCGGAGCGGGATCCGTTGGAGCTGCTGGCCGCGCTCACCAACCGGCCGGCGCCGCCGCCGACGCCGCTGCGGACGGCGATCCGGCGGATCAAGATCTACACGCCGCTCGCGGTGCTGCTGCTGATCGTCCTCGTCGTCGCGCAGTCGCTGCGGCCGCTGCCGGAGCCAGGACTCACGCTGACCGCCGCGGAGAGCTTCACCTTCGACGGCGAGGCGCCGTCCGTGCCGTGGCCCGCCGCCGGGCAGGCCGCGCTCGAGGTCGAGGGCCTGGGCGACTTCGGCACCTCGGGCGAGCAGCAGCCGGTGCCGATCGCCTCGGTCGCGAAGGTCATGACCGCCTATGTGATCCTCCGGGAGCACCCGATGGAGTCCGGTTCGCCGGGCGCCGCCATACCGGTGGACGAACAGGCGGAGGAGGACGCCGGGTTGAGCGACGACGGCGAGTCGACCGTGGAGGTCACCGCCGGCTCGGAGATCTCGCAGTACGAGGCGCTGCAGGCGATCATGATCGCGTCCGCGAACAACGTCGCGCGGCTGCTGGCCCGTTGGGACGCCGGTTCCGAGGAGGCGTTCGTCGACAAGATGAACGAGACCGCCGCGGAGCTCGGCATGGAGAACACCACCTACACCGACCCGAGCGGCCTCAACTCCGACACCGTCAGCACCGCCGAGGACCAGGTGCTGCTCGGCCGGGCCGCGATGGAGGACCCGGTGTTCAGGGAGATCGTCGGGAGCTTCTCCTACGACGACAGCCAGGGCGAGAACCATCCGAACTGGAACCAGTTGGTCACGCCGGGCAGCGGCGTGGTGGGCATCAAGACCGGCACCACGACCGCCGCCGGCGGCAACCTGCTGTTCGCCGCCGTGCAGGAGATCGGCGGCGAGCAGCAGACGATCATCGGAGCGGTGCTGGCCCAGCCACCGGACGCGGTGAACAACTCGATCCTCACGGGGGCCCTCAACGCGGGGCGTGAGCTGATCGAGTTCGCGCAGGAGCGGTTGCGCGGGGAAACGGTGTTCAGCGCGGGCCAGGAGATCGGCTACGTGGACGACGGGCTCGGCGGGCACACTCCGCTGGTGGTCACCGAGGACGTGACGGCGGCCGGCTGGGACGGCCTCGAGGTGCGGGTCGAGTTGGCGGCGGGCGGGGACGGCGTGCCCGGCACGGCCGACGCCGGCACCGAGGTGGGCACGGTGACCGTCGGCGGCGCGTCCGTGCCCGTGGCGCTCGGCGAGGAGCTGAGTGAACCCGGCTTCACCGACAGGCTGCTGCGCCTGGGCTGAGGTCGCGCTAGAGTCGTTGGCCCGGCGGCCGGGGAGGCGCGAGGAAGCGTCCCTCGTCCCACCCCTCCGGCGGGCCTGATGGCTTTGGCTTGACAACGGCATGGGGCACCGACTGTGGCTCGGTCACCGCAGGATGAGGCGGCGTGGCGGGACCTCGATCCCGCCACGCGGGAACGGCTGGACTTCCTGGACCCGGAGGACTTCACCGTGGGTCCGACCGCTGAGGCCGCCGCGCAGTGGGAACGCTTCACCGCGATCCTGGACAAGGCCGAGCGGTACCGCTCGCCGCGCTGAGCCGGCGGCCGCCGGGGGCGGCGTCAACCCGGCCTTCCTCCGTGCCCCGGACGTGCCCCCGCCGGGGACCGTTGACGGCCGCCTCCGCTTCCACCCGGCGGTCATTCCCGAACTGCCCGGCTGCGAACGGCTGTTGACCGGGGCGGGGGCGGCGGCCCGCGCGGGCCAGCCGGGGTGTGGGTCCGGACGTGGTCACGCCGCGGCAGGTGGCGTGAGCGCCGGGTGAGGCGGGTGAGGTGGGGGTCGGCCGCGGGCGGGCGTGGCTTACCCTTCGCAGGACCTCAGCGCGATTCCCGGCGTGCCGTGATTCGGGCGTGATTCGCGCGTTTTCTCACAGACACTCGTAGACATGTCATAGAAAGTCTTCCCGCCATGACACAGGACCTCAGCCAGGTGCGTTTCCCGGACGGATTCGTCTGGGGGACGGCGACCGCCAGCTACCAGATCGAGGGCGCGGTGCACGAGGACGGCCGGCTGCCGTCCATCTGGGACACCTTCTCGCACACCCCTGGCAGGACGGCGGGCGGCGACACGGGGGACGTCGCGGACGATCACTACCACCGGTACCCGGAGGACCTGAGCCTGCTGGCCGACCTGGGAGTGAGCCACTACCGGTTCTCGCTCGCCTGGCCCCGCATCCAGCCCGAGGGGCGCGGCCAACTCAACGGCGCCGGCGTCGACTTCTACCAGCGGCTGGTGGACGGGCTGCTGGAGCACGGCATCAAGCCCTGGGTGACGCTGTTCCACTGGGACCTGCCGCAGACCCTGGAGGACGCCGGTGGTTGGCCGGCCAGGGACACGGCCGAGCGGTTCGCCGAGTACGCGGCGCTGATCCACCAGCGGCTCGGCGACCGGGTCGAGGACTGGACGACGCTCAACGAGCCGTGGTGCGCGGCGTTTCTCGGCTACGCGAGCGGCCACCACGCGCCGGGCCGCACCGACGGCGCGGCGGCAGTGCGGGCCGCGCACCACCTGCTGCTCGGCCACGGCCTCGCGGTGCGGGCGCTGCGCGCGCAGGGCGCGACGAACCTGGGCACCACCGTCAACCTCTACCCGGTGGACCCGGCGACGCCGGCCGAGGCGGACCGGGACGCGGCGCGCCGCATCGACGGGTTGATGAACCGCTTCTTCCTCGACCCGCTGCTGCGCGGCTCCTACCCGGCCGACGTGTTGAAGGACCTGACGAAGGTCACGGGCACCGACCACGTGCGGGACGGCGACCTGGCCGTGATCTCGACGCCGATCGACTTCCTCGGCATCAACTACTACTCGCGGCACGTGGTGCGGGCCGGCACCGCGCGTCCCGGGCACCCCTCGCACTGGGTGGGCTCGGAGGACGTGGAGTTCGTGAAGCGGCCCGGCGTGCCGGTGACCGAGATGGGTTGGGAGATCGACCCGGACGGCCTCCACGAGACGCTGGTGCGGGTGTGGCGGGAGTACGGGCCGCTGCCGCTGTACGTGACGGAGAACGGCGCGGCGTTCCCCGACGAGGTGACGCCCGACGGGCGGGTGCGCGACGAGGACCGCCGCTCCTACCTGGAGCGGCACTTCGCCGCCGCGCACCGAGCGATCGGCCACGGCGTGGACCTGCGGGGCTACTTCGTGTGGACCCTGCTGGACAACTTCGAGTGGGCGCACGGCTATTCGAAGCGGTTCGGGCTCGTGCACGTGGACTTCGAGACCCAGCGGCGGACGCTGAAGGACAGCGGTCACTGGTTCTCGGAGATCACCCGCGCCAACGGGCTGTAAGGGCTGGCGCGGTGTAGGGCTGGCGCCCAGACCGCCTCGAAGGTCCGCGCGGAGGACGCCGCCGGCGGCGTTCGGCGCGCCAGGGCCTACCCTCGGGGCGGCTGGGGCCGCCCCGGCGCCCCGCCGCCGTCCCGGTGCGGCGCACCGGCACGTGCTGTGCCGCAGCGCGCCGGCCGTCCGGCCAAGGCTGCCGCAGGCACTGCGCGCGACGCGGCGTCAGCCAGCGCAACCGTCCAAAGCCGCGGTGAGCGTCTCGCGTTCGGCGGCCGTGACGGTCAGCTCGTAGGTGTCCTTCACGGCCGTCCACGCGGCGGCGTACGCGCAGTGGAAGTCCTCGGCGGGCGGCAGCCACTCGTCCGGGGACTGGTCGCCCTTGGAGCGGTTGCTGGCGGCGCTGACGGCGAGGAGCTGGGGTCCGGTGAGGTCGTTGGCCAGCTCCTCGCGCCGGTCGTCGGTCCAGGAGTCGGCGCCGGAGCGCCAGGCGTTGGCGAGCGGGACGATGTGGTCGATGTCGAGGTCGCCGGGGTCGTCGAAGGTCTCGCCGTCGTAGGCGCTGAACCAACTCCCGGACGTCGGCTGGCAGTCGTCGTCCACGGTGACGTCGGCGCCGTCGCGGGCCAGCACGGTCTCGCGGGTGGTGCAGCCGTCCGTCGTGGTCCAGTGGGGGAACTCGTCGCGGGAGTAGCCGGTCATGGGGCGGGGTTCGGCGACGGTGAGGCCCGCGAGCAGGTCGCGGGCCTCGTCGGCGGTGGGCAGCCCGGGAAGTCGGGCGTCGGTGCCGGACTCGGCCGGGGCGCTGGGGGCGTTGGCCTCGTCGTTCTCCTCGACGGCCTCGTCGAGGGAACAGCCGCCGACGGCGAGGACGAGCGCCGCCGCCCCGATCGCCCTCGCCACTATGTGGGTTCCGCCGCCTCGCATGGTGATGCCTCCCGGTCCGCCGTGGTCACGCCTGCACCCAGAACGGTAACCCCCGGTCAGGCGTGGTGGCTTCGACGGAACCTGAGGTAGAGCAGGGCGGCACCGGCGAGCAGCAGCGGCCACAGCAGGTAGCGCCCGGACATCAGGAACAGCGCGAGCACCGCGATCAGGGAGACGAGCGCGGCGGCCCAGCCGGGGCTGCGGCGGGGCAGCAGCCTGAGGGCGGCCGCCACGCCGACGGCGTAGACCGTGACGAAGCAGCCGGTGGTGAGCAGCACCAGCGGTTTCGGCCCGAGGTCGAGCGCGACGACGACGGCCAGCGCGATCGCCGAGCCACCGGCGATCAGCGTCAGGCTGCGGCGCGGGACCTCGCCGGCGACGCTGCCGCGGGCCAGCCACGGGGGCAGCGCGCCGTCCCGGCCGAGGGCGGCGCCGAGCTTGGCGGCGCTGGCGAAGTAGGCGTTCATGGTGCCGAAGCAGAGCAGCAGCGCGGGCCCGGCGGCGAGCAGCCGGCCGTCGCCGCCCAGGGCGTGGGCCATCAGCTCGCCGAGCGGGGCCTCGGTGTCGGCGGCGGCCGGGCCGAGGACGGTGACGACGGCGTAGGCCACGGCCAGGTAGATGAGGCCGATCAGCAGCACCGCGACGGTGGTGGCGCGCGGCAGGTCGCGGGCCGGCCGGCGGAACTCGCCGGCCAGGTGCGTGATCGCCTCCCAGCCGGCGAAGCTCCACACCAGCAGGGTGGCGGCGGTGCCGACGGCCGCCCAGCCGTGTGGTGCGAAGGGCTGGAGGTTGCCGGTGTCGGCCTCGGGGAGCGCGAGCAGCGTGGCTCCCAGGACGAGGGTCACCAGCAGCCCGGCCAGGACGAGTTGGAGTCGGCCGGTGAGCCGCAGCCCCACCGCGTTGGCGCCGGTGACCGCGAGGATCAGTCCCGCGCCGGTGATCACGACGGTCGTGGTGCCGCCGCCGACGGCGGCCTCGACGTAGGCGCCGCCGAACAGGGCGGCGGCCGGCGCCCCGGCCGGCACGGCGAAGAAGAAACACCAGCCGACGACGGCCGCGGCGCGGTCGCCGAAGGCCAGCCGTGCGTAGGTGGAGACGCCGCCCGCGTCGGGGTGGCGGGCGCCGAGCGCGGCGAAGGTGGCGGCCAGCGGCGCGGACAGCGTGACGAGCGCGAGCCAGGCCAGCAGGGAGGCGGGCCCAGCCGCCTCGGCGGCCAGCGCGGGCAGCGCGATCACGCCGGTGCCGAGCACGGCGCCGATGTACAGGGCGGTGCCCTGGGCGGCGGTCAGCCGGCCGGCGGGCGGGCCCGCGACGAGCGGGACGACGGGTGGGCGGCGCGCCGCCGGTTCGGTGGGTGTCGTGGTCACCCCGGAAGCGTCGGTCCTGCGGCCGGCCCCCGGCCATGGGCGGAAACGACGTGGTGCGATAAATTCCCGACATGAGCGCGAACGGTTCCACGAGGCGGCACGTGGTGGCGCTGGCCGTGGCCGACGGCCTGCCCACCTTCGAGCTGGCCGTGCCCTGCGAGGTGTTCGGCATCGACCGGCCGGACATCGCCGACCCCTGGTACGAGCTGCGGATGTGCGCGGCCGGTCCGGGGCCGGTGCGGACGGCGCACGGGCTCGTGGTGCCGACGCCGTTCGGCCTGGACGAACTGCTGGTCGCCGACACGGTGGTGGTGGCGGCGTGCGACCCGGCGTTGACCAGGGAGCCGCCGGCGGAGCTGTTGGCCGCGGTGCGGCGGGCGCACGAGCTCGGCCGGCGGATCGTGTCGCTGTGCGCCGGGGTGTACATCGTGGCCGCGGCCGGGCTGCTGAGCGGTCGGCGGGCGACCACGCACTGGCTGTACGCCGAGGACTTCGCGCGCCGCTTCCCCGACGTGCGGGTCGACCCGGCGCCGCTGTACATCGACCACGGCGACGTGCTGAGCTCGGCCGGCACCGGCTCCGTCATCGACCTGTGCCTGCACCTGGTGCGCGCCGACCTCGGGGCGGCGGCGGCCAACGAGGTGGCGCGCCGGATGGTGGTGCCGCCGCACCGGGAGGGCGGCCAGGCCCAGTTCGCGCGGCAGCCGCGCCGGGTCTCGGCGGCCGTCACCGGCGGCGGCGCGGGGCTCGGCCCGGTGCTCGACTGGGCCCGGGCCCGTCTCGAACAGCCGTTGACGGTGGCCGAGTTGGCGCGGGCGGCGGGCCTGGGCGAGCGCACGTTCGCGCGCCGCTTCCGGGAGACGCTCGGCACCACGCCGTTGCAGTGGCTGCTCCAGGAACGGGTGCGCCTGGCACAGGAGTTGCTGGAGACCACGGACGCCCCGATCGAGGCCGTGGCGCACCGCACGGGCTTCGGCACGGCGCCGAACCTGCGGCACCACTTCCGCCGGCTCGCGGGGGTGGCGCCGGCGACCTACCGGGAGGTGTTCCGGCACCGGGCGGGGCGTCCGCGGGGGGCGACGGCTACTCGACGATCAGTGTGACCGGCACGTTCCCGCGGACGGCGCGCGAGTAGGGGCAGACCTGGTGGGCGCGCTCCACCAGCTTCTCGCCCGCCTCGCCGGCCAGCTCCTCGGGCAGCTCCACGCGGAGCGCGACGTCGAGGCCGAAGCCGGCCTCGTCCTTGCCTATGGTGACCTCGGCGGTCACCGAGACCTCGCTGACGTCGGTCTTCTCGGCGCGCGCGACGTTGGCCAGCGCGCTGGCGAAGCAGGCGGCGTAGCCGGCGGCGAAGAGCTGCTCGGGGTTGGTGCCCTTGCCGTCGCCGCCGAGGGCCGGCGGCAGGGCCAGCGCCAGGTCGAGCTGCCCGTCGGTGCTGACGGCGCGGCCGTCGCGCCCGTTGGCGGTGGCCGCGGCGGTGTAGATCGCGTTCATGGTGTCCCACTCTCTCTCGTCGTCCGTCGACCCGTCGTCGATCAACGCAGCACATGATTGCACGCTATTAAGTTGCGTGCAACCAAATTGGGGGCGACTCGGCTACCCTGGAGCCATGACCTCCGAGTACCTGCGCCTCGACCAGCAGATCTGCTTCGCCCTGAACGCGGCCTCCCGCGCCTTCGGCAACGTCTACCGCGTGGTGCTCAGGGACCTGGGGCTCACCTACCCGCAGTACCTGGTGATGCTGGTGCTGTGGGAGCACGGCGAGCTGCCGGTCAAGCGGATCGGCGAGCTGCTGCGGCTCGACTCCGGCACCCTCTCGCCGCTGCTGAAGCGCCTGGAGGCCGCGGGTCTGGTGCGCCGCCGGCGCAGCGCGGACGACGAGCGCTCGGTCACCGTCAGCCCCACCGAGGCCGGTCTCGCGCTGCGCGCGGACGCCGAGCGGATCCCGCGCCGGATCGCCGAGGCCACCGGGCTGCCGCTGGCCGAGGTCGTGGACCTGCGGGAGCGGCTGACCCGGCTCACCGCCGCGCTGGACGCGGCCGTGCCGTGATCCCCGCCACCCGCGCTTGACCCTGCCACCGGTGTGAGGTCCTAGCTTCGGCCTCATGACCACCTCAGCCTCCACCGGCCTGGGCCGCGTCGTGCGCGGCTCGGGACCCGGCCTCCTCCTGGCGCACGGCGCCACCGGCTCGATCGACGGCAACTACGGCCCGCTCCTGGCCGGGCTCGCGGCGCGGCACACCGTCGTCGGCCCCGACTACCCGGGCTCCGGCCGCACCCCGCGCGCCACGGCGTCGCTGAACGTCGACCGCCTCGTCGACGACCTGGTGGCCACGGCCGTCGAGGAAGGCCTCGACACCTTCGCCGTCCTCGGCTACTCGCTCGGCGGCGCGCTGGCCGTCCGCGCCGCCGCCCGGCACCCGGAGCGGGTGACGGCGCTGGTGCTGACCGCCGCCTTCGCGCACGCCGGCCCCCGGATGCGGCTGCTGGTCGAGGACTGGGTGGACCAGCTCACCAGCGGCGACCGCGAGCGCTCCGCGCGCTGGGCGGCGCTGCACGGCCCCGGCACCCCGTTCCTCGACGGGCTCGACGCGGCCGGCCTGGCCGCGTTGGTCGAGTCCTGCCGCGCCCCGGCGCCGCCCGGCGCGCTCGACCAACTCGGGCTCGTGGCCGACCTGGACGTCCGCCCCGACCTCGGCCGGATCACGGTGCCCACGCTGGTCGTCTCCACCGTCCACGACCTGCTGGTGACCCCGCACCAGCACCGCGCGGTGGCGGCCGGCATCCCGGGCGCGGAGTTCGCCGAACTGCCTTCGGGCCACCTGCCGTTCGTCGAGACCCCCGCCGAATGGCTCGCGCTGGTCACCGACTTCCTCGCCCGGGCCCACACCGGCTGACCGGGCCCTCTGGCCCGCGCCCCCGCTCTCGGGTCACTATCGTCGCGGAAAGAGGTGATCTCCATCGCTCTCGTGGCGCGGACCTTCTACCGGTATTTATGTGACAATCCAGACTGCACGTGGCAGTCGCAGCTCACCGGGTATCAAGCACGTGCACAGGAACAGTACGCACACCACGTCGACCAGCACCACGGCGGGGACGTCGCCTCCCCCTGCGGCCGCTGCGCGGGCGGCGGCCACGGCGCGGGGGAGCGCCGCGGCGACCCCGGACAGCGGAAGAGAGCGACCCAGGTATGACCACCACAGCCACCGAACTCGCAGCCCAGAGCACCCCCGTCGCGCTCAAGCAGTGCCCCGACTGCGGGGCCACCTGCCCCGACGACCGCGTGGCCTGCCTGGCCTGCGGGCACCGCTTCTGACCTGGCCTTCCCGACCTCGCTCGAACGAGTGGACATAGGCCATTCGGGCGGCATTCGGTGATCATGACGGCCTAAGGTCTGATCATGGTCACAACCCGACACGAGGCCGCACACCGGATCTTCCAGGAGCAGCCGGATCTCCTGGCGCCCGTCTTCCGCATCCTGGGCGTCGAGCTGCCGGAGGCCGCGACGGTGGAGGTCCTGGGCGGAGACGCGACGGAGATCCGCCCGCTGGAGCGGCGGGTCGACACCGTGCTGCGCCTCACCACGAGCGAGGGCGAGGGGATGCTGCTGGCCATCGAGGCACAGACCAGGCAGGACCCGGACAAGGTCAACAGCTGGGCCTACTACCTGAGCTTCCTGAAATCGAAGTACCGGCTGCCGGCGCTGCTCCTGGTGATCTGCCGGGACAAGGCGACCGCCGACTGGGCGGCCGGCCCCTTCCGGCTCGGCACCGAAGGCTGGGCATCGCTCCACCTCAACCCCCTGGTCCTCGGCCCCGGAAACGTCCCGGTCATCACGGACACGGCCGAGGCCGCCCAGGACCTGACGCTGGCGGCGTTCTCGGCTCTGACACATGGCGACGCTCCCGAGGCCCGGGACATACTGGACGCGCTTGCACGCGCCCTCGGGCGCGCCGACGCCACGTCCATCGAGTACTACACGCAACTACTGGAAATCGGCCTCGGGAACACCCGAGCAGGCGAGCTGTGGAGAACGCTCATGACCATCTACTTCCCCGGCCGGGGCACCCTGATCGAGGAGAAGTACCTGGAAGGCAAGGCCGAAGGGAAGGCCGAAGGGAAGGCCGAGGGGAGGGCCGAGGGCATCGCGGAAGGCATGGAGAAGGGCAGCGTCCGGGCTCGCGTCGAAGAGCGCAGGCAGATGGTCCTCCGTCTGCTCGACGCCCACGGAGTCGCCCTTCTGCCCAGTTCCCTGCGCCGGATCCAGACGTGCACCGACCTCAGTGAGCTCGCCTACTGGCTGGACCGGGCCTTCACCGCCACCTCGGAGAAGGAACTGTTCGCGCCCAGGGAGCCCTGAGCGCCTACCCGACTCCCAGCGCCGCCCGCACATCAGCCCGCGCCAACACGTCGACGCACCAGGCGAAGTGCCCGTCCCGACCCGCCGGGTCGTAGGCGCAGGCGCCGGCCACCGCGTAGGCCGCCAGCTGGACGAGCAGCCACTCGCGGTCGTACCCCAGTGTCTCGGCCAGCCGACCGGCCAGCGCCTCGTGGTGAACGGGAGCATCCGGGCCGTACATGTCGAAGAACGCGGCGGCGGTGGCGGCGTCGAAGGCATTCTCGCCGGCCGTGGTGAGCAGGCCCCAGTCCAGCAGCGCGGCCGGCCGCCCCGCCGCGTCGACCAGGACGTTGGGCGGGCAGATGTCGCCATGCACGATCCGTTCGGCCCGCCCCGTGCCCGCAGCGCCGTCGAGGCGGTCGAGCAGCAGGTCGAGCAACGCGTCGAAGCCTGGCAGTGCAGCGGCCAGCACCGGGCGGAACGCGGCGCCCCGCCGCCGGACCAGCTCGGGCAGCACCGGGCGGTCCGCGATCCGCTCGTTCAGCACCGGCAGCGCGCGGGTCGCGGGACCGGCCGTGGTGGCGGCCAAGGCCGTCACCACGGCCACCACGGCGTCGTGCGCGGCGGCCGGCGCGAGGCCGGCGGCGCTCAGCGGCGTGCCCGGCAACTCCCGCTCCACGGTGAACGCCCGGCCGTCCCGCTCCGCCACCTCGACGATCAGCGGGGTGGCGAACGGCAGCCCCTGCGCGGCCAGTTCCCGGTAGAAGTCGACCAGCGGACGCAGTTCGTCGACGCCGCGCTCGCGCCACAGCTTGCCGATCAGCCCGCCACCGAGCCGGTAGACGGCGCCTTCCATCCCCTCGCCGACGAGTTCGGCACGCGACAGGTCCATGGCCGACCAGGGTAGACACCCCACGTGATCCGACCAATTCCCGCCCGGCCTGCCGGAGAACGCCAGAAACCGCCCCGCGCACGAGGGTTGACGGCAGATACATCGGATCTCTACCGTCGTGGACACTGGGTCGCCCGAGCACAGCGCACAGGCCGAACAGCCGGGCCGCCGGCGGGCGCTCAGGAGCCGCCCGTCCCCACCGCCGCGACAGCGCCCCCGCACGCCCCGGCTCCCCCGGGACGGCGATCGCCGACGCGCGTCACCTCCCCCGGTACCACCCCGGTAAAGAAAGGGACACCTGTGCGCCCCCACACCGATCGCAGAGACTTCCTGGCCCTCTCCGCCGCCGCCGGCGCCGCCGCCGTGGGCGCGGCCAACGCCCCGGCCGTCGCCGCCCCCACGCCCGCCACCAGCACCGCCACCGCCGCCGACCACCGGCTGCGGCTCTGGTACCCGGAGCCCGCGGGCGAATGGCTCCGGGCGCTGCCCGTCGGCAACGGCCGGCTCGGTGCCATGGTCTTCGGCGGGGTCGAGGAGGAGCGGCTCCAGCTCAACGAGGACACCGTCTGGGCGGGCGGCCCCTACGACCCCGCCGCGCCCGAGGGGCTCGCCGCCCTGCCGGAGATCAGGCGCCGGGTCTTCGAAGGCGACTGGGCGGGCGCGCAGGAGCTGATCGACAGCTCCTTCATGGGCACGCCCCTCGGTCAACTGCCGTACCAGCCGGTCGGAAACCTGCGGTTGACGTTCCCCGCCGGTGGGGCGGCGACCGACTACCGCCGCGAGCTCGACCTCACCACCGCCGTGGCCCGCACCCGCTACACGCGCGACGGCGTCACCCACACCAGGGAGGTCTTCGCCAGCGGCGCCGACCAGGTGATCGTCGTCCGGCTGACCGCGAGCCGCGGCGGCCGGATCTCGTTCACCGCCGCGCTGGACGGCCCGCACCCGGGCGCCACGCCCCACTCGCCCGACCCGCTGACTGTCGCTCTGGACGGCACGGGCGAGACCTTCGAGGGGATCGCGGGCCAGATGCGGTTCCGCGCCCTGGCGACGGTGCGCGCCACCGGCGGCACGGTGACCAGCCGGGACGGGACCCTGACCGTCGCCGAGGCGGACGCGGTGACCCTGCTGGTCTCCGTCGGCACCAACCACCGCGGCTACCAGGACCTGACGGGCGACGCCGAACGCCGCGCGCTGGAACCGCTGCGCGCCGCGGCCGACCGCCCCTACGAGCGGCTGCGCTCCCGCCATGTCGCCGACCACCGGCGGTACTTCGACCGCACCACCCTGGACGTGGGCGCCACCTCGGCGGCCGACCTGCCCACCGACCAGCGGATCGCGGCATTCGCCGACGGCACCGACAGCACCGGCGGCGCGGACCCGCAACTCGTCGCGCTGCTCTTCCAGTTCGGCCGGTACCTGCTGATCTCCAGCTCCCGGCCCGGCACCCAGCCGGCCAACCTCCAGGGCCTCTGGAACGACCAACTGCGCCCGCCCTGGGACTCGAAGTACACCATCAACATCAACACCGAGATGAACTACTGGCCCGCCGGCCCCACCAACCTCGTCGAGACCATGGAACCGGTCCTCGACCTGCTGGACGACCTGGCCGTCGCCGGCCGGCACACCGCCCGCGTCCAGTACGGCGCCGGCGGTTGGGTCTGTCACCACAACACCGACCTCTGGCGCGGCACCGCGCCCGTCGACGGCCCGTTCTGGGGCATGTGGCAGACCGGCGGCGCCTGGATGGCGCTGCACGTCTGGGAGCACTACCGCTTCACCGGCGACCTGGCGGCGCTGCGCCGCCGCTACCCGGTGCTCCGCGAGGCCGCGCGGTTCTTCACCGACTCGCTGGTCGAGGACCCGAACACCGGCCACCTGGTGACCTGCCCCTCCAACTCCCCGGAGAACGCCCACCACCCCGACGCCTCGGTCTGCGCCGGCCCCACCATGGACATGCAGATCCTGCGGGACCTCTTCCAGGCCGTGGCCGACGCGGCCGAACTCCTCGGCACCGACGCCGACTTCCGCGAACTGGTGCTGCGGCTGCGCGACCGGCTGGCCCCGACCAAGGTGGGCGCCCAGGGCCAGATCCAGGAGTGGCAGGAGGACTGGGACGCGATCGCGCCCGAACAGCACCACCGGCACGTCTCGCACCTCTACGGCCTGCACCCGAGCAACCAGATCACCGTCCGCGGCACCCCGGAGCTCGCCAGGGCCGCGCGCGTCACCCTGGAGCAGCGCGGCGACGCCGGCACCGGCTGGTCCCTCGCCTGGAAGATCAACTTCTGGGCCCGTCTGGAGGACGGCGCCCGCTCCTACCAGCTGCTGCGCGACCAGCTCACCCCCGAGCGCACCGCCCCCAACCTCTTCTGCCTCCACCCGCCGTTCCAGATCGACGGCAACTTCGGCGCCACCGCCGGCATCGCCGAGTGGCTGCTCCAGTCCCACACCGACGAGCTCCACCTGCTGCCCGCGCTGCCGCCTGAACTGCCCGCCGGCCGCGCCACCGGACTCGCCGCCCGCGGCGGCCACACCGTCGACCTCGCCTGGGCCGGCGGCCGGCTCGACCACGCCGTGCTGCGCGCCGGCCACGGCCGCCTGGTCACCGTCCGCACCGCCTCCTCCGTCCAGGTGACGGCGGGCGGCCGGCGGGTCGCCGTCACCCGCCCCGAACCCGGCGTCGTCGCCTTCACCGCCACGCCCGGCACCGCCTACCGGCTCGCCCCGGCCACCGACTGAGCATCGGCGGTCCATCACCGGTCCGGGTGTTCAGCCGGCACCCCGGGTTGACGACCAAGAAGTGTTGTGACGGCACCCGCGCACTTTCACGCGTACCACTGGCAGGGGGAGCGCCGCGTCTACGACCAGGAGGCCGACCGCAGGCCAGGCCCCTGGTCCGCCCCCTCCCCCAATTTCCTGGCCAACACCTGCACCCCGGTCGTGATCAGCCACTGGCTGCTGCGGCCCGCCTCCGCCATCACCCACACCTGCCGGACGGCCGAGGAGGCGGCCGAGTGGTTCCGGCGCGAGCTGGGCCGCGCCGCGCCCGCCTTCGCCGTCGAGCACGACCGGGAGCGGGCGGCGGCCCGGGCCGCGCTCGCCGCCGAGACCCTGGGCTGGGGCGGCGACGTGCACGCCGGCTGGTACCTGCGCGGCACCGGCTACCTCACCCTGGACGTCATCGGCTGCTCCCCCAACCACACGGACCCCCGGCTGCCGTGTCCGCTACGCGGCGGGCCCCGGCCCTGAGCGGTCCCGCTCCCCGCGCCCCGGCTCAAGCGGCGGCGCGTTGACCGCGCAGTGCGGGGTGCACTCCGGCGTCGGCGCCGGCTCGCCCTCCTCCCGCGGGAGTCGGCCGGGCACCGTCGCCAGGGTGAGCAGGCCGCCGGCCGCCATCAGGCCGGCGCAGATCCACACCGCCCGGCCGAACGCCGCGTCCACGGCGGCCGAGGAGCGGTACTGGTCGGCGGAGAGTCCGATGACCAGCGGCAGCGCGGCGACCGCGACCAGCTGCGCCACCCGCGCCGCCGCGTTGTTGACGCCGCTGGCCACGCCGGCCCGCCGTACCGTCACGGACGCCAGCACGGTCGCCGTCAGCGGCGCCACGAACAGGCTCAACCCGAGGCCGAGCACCACGACGCCCGGCAGCACGTCCCCCAGGTAGGAGCCGCCTGGCCGCACCCGGTGCAGCAACAGCAGCCCGCACGCCCCGAGGAGCGCGCCCAGCGCCATTGGCAGCCGCGGCCCGATCCGCTGCGCCAGCGCCCCGGCGGGCCCGGACAACGCCGTCAGCAGCAGCGTCATCGGCAGCGTGGCGAGGCCCGCGCCCAGCGCGTCGTAGCCGAGGCCGTTCTGCAGCTGGGTCGGCAGCAGGAAGAACACGCCGCCGAGCGCCGCGTAGAGGCAGAGCGTCACCAGGTTGGTGCTGGTGAAGAGCCGGGAACGGAAGACGCCGAGCGGCAGCATGGGCCGCGGGGTGCGGCGTTCCCACCACACGAAGCCGGCCGCGACCAGCAGGCCGCCGACCGCCGCCGGCCAGAAGCGGCCGATCAGCGCGTAGGTGACCCCGCCGAGGCCGAGCGCGGCCAGCGCGGCGCCCAGCACGTCGAACCGGCCGGTGGCCCGCCAGTCGCGGCTCTCCGGCACGCCACGGGACAGCAACAGGATGGCGGCCGCGAGCGGCACGTTGATGAAGAAGATCCAGCGCCATCCCGGACCGTCCACCAGCCAGCCGCCGAGGAAGGGACCGAGGGCGGTGGCGACCCCGCCGAGCCCCGACCACAGGCCGACCGCCTTGGCCCGCTCCTCGGTCCTGAACGAGGACTGGATCAGCGCCAGCGACCCCGGCGTGAGCAGCGCGCCGCCCACCCCCTGCAGGGCGCGCGCGCCGATCAGCGCCGGCCCGCCGGGCGCCACCCCGCACAGCAGCGAGGCCACCGTGAACCACACGACGCCCCAGACGAAGACGCGCCGCCGCCCGTAGCGGTCCCCCAGGCCGCCGCCGAGCAGGATGAGACCGGCCAGGGTGAGCATGTACGCGTTGAGCGTCCACTGCAGGTCGGAGAGCGGCACCCCGAGGTCGGCCCCGATGCGGGGCAGCGCGACGGTGACGATGGTGCCGTCGAGCATCGCCATCCCCGAGCCGAGCACGGCGCAGGCGAGCACCCGCCGCCCGGCCGGGGAGCCGGCCGTCAGCTCCCCGGCCTCGGCCTGACCCGTCCGCGCCATGCCCACATCATCCCCGGCAGACGCCGGGGGCGCCCCCTCAGCCGAGCCGTTCCACGGCCGTGCCCGTGGTGTCGCGGAACTCCTCGACGGGCGCGGAGTCGAGCCGGCCCATCTGCCCCCACACCACGACCGTGACCACGTCGCCCTCGCGGCCGACGCCGAAGAGGTGCACGTCCTGGGTGTAGCCCTCGTTGGACGAGTCGATGCCGTAGACGTGCCCGCCGTCCCCGGCGGCGACGTCCCCGTAGTCGACCCAATCGGCGGTGTTGTCCGGGTGCTGCCGCTCGAAGTCGTCCGCGCAGTCCTCGATGGCCGCGCGCAGGCTGTTCACCGTCCGGCGGGCGGCGGCCGCGCTGTTCCGCTCGATGATGAGCTGGGTGGCCGAGGTGTCGAGCTCGGTACGGAAGTCACGCCGCACCGTGCCGCGGTCCGGGACCACGCCCTCCAGGCAGAACAGCGGGTCGCCCGCGCCGGCCGTGGGCGCCCCCGCGGTCCACGGCGTCGAGCTGGCCGGCAGGTCCCCCGCCTCCAGCGGCCGGTACCCGGTGTCCGCGCTCGCGGTGCCCCCACCGAACGCGAGGGTGCCGGCGAGCGCGGCCATGCTGATCCCGACGACACCGGCGGCGCGGGCGAGGCCAGAACGGTTGGTCATGACGAAAGTCCCCCCTGAGAAACCGGATGGACGAGCCATCCGAATGGTTGTGCCAACGCCACGGAGTCTCGACCGGCCCCCGTCCCACCCACAACGCCCACCACTCGATCAGACATGCGGGAACGCGAAAACCACCTCTGACCTGCGGAAACCCTGTACGGCTGGAACGCCGCGCCGGGACGCGGGGCGCCTACCGCCGGCGCCGGCGCGCGCCCGCTAGCCTCCCGGCCATGACCATTTCCTCGTCTCTCTCCGACTCGTCGGAGATCTCGGAGTACGACCGGTCGCTGCCCCGCAAGCGGGTGTCCGCCGGCGCGCTCTTCCTCGACCACGCGGGGCGGGTGCTGCTGGTTGACCCCGTGTACAAGGAGCCGTGGGAGATCCCGGGCGGCGGCGTCGAGGAGGACGAGAGCCCACGGGACGGGGCGGTCCGGGAGGTCGAGGAGGAACTGGGCCTGACGCGACCGTTGGGCCGGCTGCTCGCCGTGGACTGGACGGGGCCCAGGCCGGGGCGGAGCGAGGGCCTGAACCACGTGTACGACGGCGGGCTGCTGTCGCCGGCCGAGATCGCCGCGATCCGCCTCCCGGCCGACGAGCTGCGCGCGTTCGCGTTCGTCGAGCCGGCGCTGGTGGGCGAGCGGCTCGTCCCGGTGCTCGCCCGCCGGGTCGCCGCCGCGCTCGCGGCCCACGAGGAGGGGCGGACGGCCGAGCTGCGCGAGGGGGTCGTCGTTCCGGATGCGGTGTGGGGGTAGCGCTGCCAGCATGGTGGGGTGGCCAGGAACGACCTCACCGAGTACCGGCGGAAGCGGGACTTCGGCAGGACGGCGGAGCCGCGGGGCGGCGAGTCCGCGCCGGGCGCGGAGCCGCGGTTCGTGGTGCAGATCCACGACGCCTCCTCCACGCACTTCGACTTCCGTCTCGAGGCGGACGGCGTCCTGAAGTCCTGGGCGATCCCCAAGGGGCCCTCGACCGACCCGCAGGACAAGCGGCTCGCCATGCCGACCGAGGACCACCCGCTGGAGTACCGGGACTTCGAGGGGGTCATCGGCGAGGGCGAGTACGGCGCGGGCCCGGTGATCATCTGGGACGAGGGCACCTACCACGTCGAAGGCCGCCCGGTCGCCGAGGCGTTGGACCGCGGCCACCTGTCCTTCCGACTCGACGGCACGAAGCTGCACGGCGGTTACGCCCTCACCCGGTTCCGCGAGAACGCCTGGCTGCTGGTGAAGCGCGCCGACCGCCACACCTCGTCCCGCGGCACCCCCGACCCCCAACGCGCCCGCTCCACCCGCACCGGCCGCACCCTGCGGCAGGTCAGGGCCGAGGACGGCGAGGGCTAGTCTCCGTCCACCGACCGTGCCTGGAGGAAGACCTCCCGGCGGTTCTCCAGGTAGTGGGCCAACTCCACGCAGTCCTGAACGGGCCCCTTCGGATCGGCGAGGCGGACCGTCCAGCCCTCCAGCCCGTTGTCCCTGAGGAGTCCGACGACCAGGCGCTCCCCCTCCGCACGCGGCAGGCACTCGCCGGCGCCGAACTCACGTTCCAGGTCCAGCCTGAGCTGGCCGAAGGACAGTTGCTCCGGAGTCGGCCCGGCCCACGGGTCGGACTCCCGCTCGGCACAGACCTCGCGGCCGCTGCCGGGCCACACATGGATCGAGTACCCGACCCCGTTCCAGCCCACGCAGGGCGTGAGTTCGGCGGGGACCGGCTCACTCAACACCTCCTCCCACATCTCGGCGCACCGTTCCCGGGGATCGTCGGTCACCGGGTTGAAGCCGACGACGGCGTCCCCTCGGCCATCGGCCGCCATGCAGTTGACGCTGGTCGAGTCGAAGGAGTGCCCCTCCCCGTCACCCACGATCCAGCTCGTCCCGGCGGCCGTCGCGCCGCCGACGGCCACCGCGGCCACCAGGGAGACCACCAGCCGGCGCCGCGAACGCGCCGGGGCGCGGAACGGCGGCGGCTCGGGCAGCGCGCGGTCGGCCACCGGATCCGCCTCGCGGAACATCCGCACCACTTCCTCTTCAGACGTCGGCATGTGTCTTCTCCTCGTTCCTCAGGGTGTCCAGGGCCACGCGCAGTCGCTCCCGGGCGCGGGAAAGACGGGTGGCGACGGCCGCGGCCGAGACGCCGAGGACCACGCCGATGTCGCGGTGTGGCAGGTCGTCCCAGTACGCCAGTCGCAGGACCTCCTGGTCGGCGGCCGACAGGGTGGTCAGCGCCGGCCCGATGCCGCTGTCGTCCGCGACCACCACCGGCGGCGGCGGGTGTTCTGCCGCGCGGAGCAGCAGCCGCGCCCAACGCCGCTGGCTCCTGGTCTGGTTGGCGAGCACCCTGCGGGCGACGCCCATCAGCCACAGCGCGGCCTCGTGCTCCTCCTCCGGCAGCTGCCGACGCTTCCGCCACGCCACCGTGTACGCCTCGGACACCACGTCCTGCGCGGCGGGTTCAGGGACCTGACGGAGGACGAAGGCCAACACCCGGCGATAGGTCGCCCGGTAGAGCCGGTCGAACCGATCGGCCTCATCAGCCTGTGCTTCCGATTCCATGCTCAGTAATGTCCGGCCGAGCGCGAAAACTTACCGCGGTGGCCTAACGTCGTGAGCGGTGCCGCCGGCGACGGCGCGCAGCTTGTCGGGGTTGGCGACGTTGTGGATCGCCGTCACCCGGCCATCCGCGTCGAAGTCGAGGGTGACGGTGGCGATCACCCGGCCCGGCGCGCTGAACAGGATGCCGGGGCCGCCGTTGAGCTCGACGAGTTCGGCGCGCATGTCGGCCGGGTCGACGCCCTGGTAGGTGACGGTGCCGATAGCCGCGAACCAGGAGGCCACCGTCGCCGCGCCCACCACCGGGCGCAGCGCCTGGCGCACCTTGCCGCCGCCGTCCGTCCACAGCGTGACGTCCGGGGAGAGCAACTCCATCAGGGCGTTGACGTCACCGCCGGTCGCCGCCGCGAAGAACCGCTCGGTGACGTCGCGTTGCCGGGCGCGGTCGGCGGTGAAGCGGGGCCGCCGGGCCCGCACGTGCTCCCGCGCGCGGTGCGCGGCCTGCCGCACCGCGGGCTCGGAGCGCTCCACGGCCTCGGCGATCTCGGCGTGGCTGAAGTCGAAGACCTCCTTCAGCACGAACACGGCGCGCTCCAGCGGGGAGAGCGTCTCCAGCACCACCAGCATCGCCGTCGACACCGACTCGGCGTCGGTGACCGCGTCCGCGGTGTCACCGCTGGTGAGGATGGGCTCCGGCAGCCAGGGGCCCACGTAGCTCTCCCGCTTGTGCCGGGCGGAACGCAACTGCGCCAGCGCCTCGTTGGTCACGATCCGCGTCAGGTACGCCCTGGGGTCGGCCACCTGGGAGCGGTCGGCGGCCGACCACCTGAGCCACGCGTCCTGGACGGCGTCCTCGGCGTCGGCCGCCGAGCCGAGGACGCGGTAGGCGACGGAGAACAGCAGCCTCCGATGCTCACCGAACACCCGCTGGTCGTCGTCGGTGCCCGGCACGGTCACAGCGCCTTCCGGGTGCGGGTGAAACGGCCGCCGCGCGGCCAGAACGCGCCCGAGGCGGGCAGCTTCCTCATCCGGCCGTAGGTCGGCCACGGCGCGGCGGTCACCGTCTCCTTGTACCAGACCGCCGCGCGGCCGGTGAGGCAGACCCGGCGCGGGCTGTCGTCGGGGCGGGTGAACTGCACCACCGCGTCACCCCGGCCCAGGCTCACCGGCGTGTGGTAGTAGCCGAACCTGAACGGCCTGGGCCGCCGGCCCGCCAGCACCCGCAGGATCGTCAGGGCGGCGTGCACACCCGTCGGCATGCCGCCCTGGCAGGTGCCGTGCATGACGCCGTACCCCTGGGTGATCGCGGCCGCGTCCCCGACCGCGTACACCTCCGGGTGCGACACCGAGCGCAACGCGGCGTCGACGACGACGCGCCCCCGCTCGTCCACGGTCAGTCCCGCGGCGGCCGCCAGCGGTGAGACCCGCGTGCCGCTGGTCCACAGCACCGCGTCGGCGGGGACGCTCTCACCGCCCGCCAACTCGACCGATCCCGGCAGCACCTTCGCCACCTCGACGCCGGCGCGCACCCGGACCCCGAGCCGGTCGAGCGCGGCCCGCACATGCGCCCGGGCCCGTGGGTTCATGGTGGCGCCCGGCCCGGTCCTGCCCAGCAGGACGACGTCGAGCCTCGGGTGCCACTCGGCGATCTCGGCGGCCGCCTCGACGCCGGTCAGCCCGCTGCCGCCGACCACGACGGTCCCGCCGTCGCCGAGCCGCGCCAGCCGTTCGGCCAGCACCTCGGCGTCCTGCGCGCCGTCCAACGTGTGGGCGTGCTCCCGGGCCCCCGGCACCGCCGCCGTGTCCGCCACCCCGCCCAGCGCGTACACCAGCGTGTCGTAGCGCAGCACCCGCTCGTCGTCGACCCGCACGGTCCGTGCGTCGGCGTCCACCGCCGTCACCCAGCCGCGCAGGAACCGGGCGCCGGTGCCGTCCAGCAGCTCGGGCACGCTCAGTTCGGCCAGCCGCTGCCCGGTCGCCGCAGCGTGCAGCCGCATCCGCTCGGTGAACCGCTCCTGCCCGTTCACCACGGTGACCGCCACGTCGGCCCGCTTCCTCGCGCGGGCCGCCAGCTGCACCGCCGCGGCCAGGCCGGCGTACCCGGCCCCCAGGACGACCACGTGATGCTGCCGCTGCTCTTCGTGCTGTGCGCTCATCGCTCCGCCTTCTCCGTCGGTCGGTGACGACCAGCAGATGCGGCGGCCCCTCCCGTCCGTGACACGGCCGGGGTGTGACGTGCGCCACCCCGCCGACTGTCAGGCGGTGACGATGTCGGCCCGGAGCGGCCCGAGTTTGGCGGCGATCACCCCGATGGTCTCCTCGTCGACGCCGGCCTCGGCGAGTGAGGCCGCGAGATGCCCCACCACCCGGTCGAACGCCGCGTCCGTGATGGCGAGATGCCCGTGCGCCTTCTCCATGGACCGCCCGCTGTAGGGCCTGGCGGCCCCGAGCGCCTGCCCGATGAAGCGGCTCTGGTGCCGCTTGAGCCGGTCGACGTCGACGCCGTCGAAGTATCCGGCGAGCGCCTCGTCGGCCAACACCTTCCCGTAGAAGATCTCGACGACCGCCACCACGGCGGTCTCCCCGCCGAGCCGGTCGTACAGCGTCTCCTCGGTCACCTGCTGGTCTGCTGCTGGGGAGTGAGTCATGCGGTCCACTCTGGCGAACGACACGCACACACTGATGAGCCGTCAGTTTCCGTCCTGCCACGTTCCGTCCACATAACCGACGGAGCGGCCGTGAACTCAGTGACACAGGGCCGCAACTTTCCGTTACCGACGAGGCGGTAGAGGCGAGTGGGGCCCGACATCACCGGGAGACGGGATGGATCGACCATCTCCTGAGGCACTGCCCCCGGAGTCAGGCGAGAGCGGCCAGCCCCTGCGCCCACGGGAAGCCAGCGGCATCGCCCCTCTTCGGCGGGTGTGGCTCGCCGGCGCCGAAGACGACGCGCACCCCCTGCTCGCGCAGCGTCGCCACCGACCGGCCGACCGCCGGCTGCGCGCCGAGCGCGGTGGACCAGAACGGCATGGCCACCACGGGTACGCCGAGGTGCACGCCCTCGGCCGGGAGGCCGAGGGCGACGGTGTCGGTGATGCCGGCGGCCCACTTGCAGGCGCTGGTGGTGGTCAGCGGCGCCACCAGCATCGCCGTCGCCTTCGGCAACGCGTCCTTCTCCCAGGGCAGTTTGTACCGCGAGCGCACCGGGTGACCGGTCAGCTCGGCCAGTTCGGGCAGGCGCGGCTCCCACCAGCGGGCGGCCGACGGCGTGAGGATCAGGCACACGTCCCACCCGGCGGCCCGCGCCTGCCGAACACCCTGGTCGAGGTACTCCGCGGGGCCGGCCGCGCAGGCGATGAGGTACAGCACCTTGGTCATGCGCGAACTCCACAGCGTTCGGCCAACGTGCGCAACTCCAACGACGGGGCCGGCACGAGCAACAACAGGTCCCGTACGACCGGCACCACGGCCGGCCGACGCACTTCCTCGGGGGCCAGTCGCTCGACCTCGACGAGGGCGGTCGACGCCTCGTCGCGCCGCCGTGTCAAGGCCAGGGCACGTGCCGTCGTGACGAGGTGCCGGGCGCGGCGCTCGCGACCGAGGGCCGCCAGGGCGCCAGGGGCGATGCGCCGCCCAGCCTCGACCGCCGCCCGGGCGTCATCGAGGCGCAGCAGGACATCGACCTCGTGCAGGCGCACGTTGGTGGCGCCGAAGCCGGTGAGGTCGGCGCCGTCGCCACCCTGTCGCTCGGCGACCTCGGCGGCCGCGCCCAGTCGGTCGGCGGCGGTCGCGACAGCCGCCGGGCTGCGTCCGCCGCCCGTGGCGCCGACGGCTGCGACCAGGTACAGCATGCCGAGCGTGGACAGCCCCAGCGTGCCGGCCTTTTCGAGATCGGCGCGGAGCTCGTCGGCCGCATCGTGGCGTACTCGGTCGCGGCGCCGTGCCGTTGCTGGTGGATCAGGCCACGCGTGACCCGCCGGGCAGAGGCGCCGATGGCCACCGGGTCGCCGGAAGTCTCGGCGGCGGCCAGCGCGCGATCGGCGGCGAGCACTCCGGGCGCGCACAAGGCCGAGCCGTACTTGAACAGCAGACTGGCCGAGAGCTGGTAGGCGCGCGACAGCAGCACGGCGCCCCCGCTGCTGTCGGCGGCCGCGCGGTGCGCGGCCACCAGGAGGGCGGGGAGGTCGCGTGCGGCCGCCACGTAGTGGCAGGACTCCCAGGCATGGCAGCAGAAGTCGAGCCGCTTGCGCAGCGCGTCGGCGAGGGCCACCACCTCGGCGGGCAGAGGCCTTCGCGCCGGCACGGGCTTCGGATCGGCCACAAGCTGCTCCAGGGGGATGCGTAGGACATCGGCCGCCCGCTGAAGCACGGACAACCGCGGATCGGACTGCCGTTGGCCGCCCTCCAGATCCTGAACCCAGCGCCGGGACTGGCCCATCAGACGCCCGAAGTCGCCTTGGGTGAGGCCTCGGCGCTCGCGCCAGTAGGCGATACGGCGGCAGACTCGGTGCTCAGTCTTCATGTGTCCCCCTGTGCGCGGGGCACGCGAAGTGCGTACTCACGGTCTGTCGTACCGCCCATACGGTCCGTTGGCATCGAGAGCGAGGAGCCGACCATGGCCGTGATTCCCCCACCCACTGAGCCGACACCCGACACCGTCACCCTCGTCACCGGCCTGGAAGGTCCGCTCAGCAGGTCCGAACCGGTGACGCGCGGCTACTGCCACCTCGGCATCGTGACGGCCGAGGATCACGCGACCGACTGCCACTGGCGCCCCGGGGAGGCCGAACGATGAGCCCGGACACCGCCGTTCGCCGGGTCGGACACGAGCTGGCGGGCCAACTGGTCACCGATCCGGCGACCGGCCGCGTCCTGCAGGCCGAGGCACACGTTCGCCCGGTGGACGGCAGCGGCATGGAGTGGACGGCGGACGCAAGCGTTCTGGAACCGGTAGTGGCCGACGCCCAGGGACTCCGCTGACCACCATCATCGATGTGGAACCGGATGTCGAACGCCCCGGAATACCCCGCCTATGTGGGGACCATGCACAAGTGGGCCGACTCCTTGGGCGTCACGGCGGCTTGGCTCGAGTGGCTGATGTTCGACCTGAACGATCATGGAGAGACCGAATGCCCCCGGCTTGGGAATCACCGCGCCAACGGCCGCCGTATGCCCGCTGGCCCGTACGAACGCCGTCCTGGCCGGTTGCCTGGAAGGCCCGGCCGTGCCCCTCGTTGACCGCAGTCCCCGACTGTTCCGGTACGGGGCCGGATGGCTTTACAGGTCGTCGGGCAGAAGCCGAAAGGCGTGGTTGCCGGTGAGTGGGGTGACGGCTCTGAAGTCCCGGCGGTCGAGGGTCAGGATGATCTCGGTGTCGAACGCCTCGGCCAGGACGACGTTCACCGCGTCGGTCAGGTCGAGCCGCAGAGCCGCGTAACGGTTCTGGACCGTGCGGGCCTTACGCAACGTCTCGGCGGACAGCTCGGGGATGGCCACACGTCCGGTGCTTTCCTGGGCCAACAGCCAGTCGTTCACCACGTACGCGGCCCGGCGGTCGACATTGCGCGTGGTGATGTGCTCGATCTCCAGGATGACCAGCGGCGAAACCACGGTGAGCGCCGCCTCCTGCATGGCGGTGCGGGCGGCTTTGTGCTCGGGGTCCGAGGTGTTGAGAGCGGCGACCAGGCCGGAGGTGTCACCGACGACGATCACTCGGCGTCCGCCACGCCGTCCGAGACCGCTCGGTCGATCTCCTCGGCGGTGACCGGGCCGCCGAAGTCCAGGCGCGGGATGTCCCACTCCTCGTTCCAACGCCGGGTGCGGAGGGCCGCGAGATGGAAGGCCTCCCGGAAGTACTCCGACTCCGGCCGCCCCTCCCGCGCCGCCGCCTCCTTGATCAGCGCGAGGTCCTCCTCGTCGACCATGACGGTCGTCTTCTTCAAGGCCATATGGCTATGGTACCTCAACCATATATCCGCCGCTCTGGCCGTGGGCGACGCCGACCGCCCAAGTCACACATGAAGCGCCATGACCCTGACGTGGGCGCGCACGGGAAGAGAAGCCCGAGGTGGATCGAGGCCCCGCACCTCTTGGCTGGCGCCCCATGAGGTGGGTGGCGGCTAAGGCGAAGGCGGGGAGACCTGGCATGAGTCGGACTACGTCTCCACCACCCGGACCGAGCGGCCCGTGGAGCCGCGCAACGTATGTCGGCCGTTCACCCTCGTGGCGAAGAACGCGGGGCCGCGGGTGATACGGCTGCACGACGCCCTGCACAGGTGCGCTCCTCACGGCCGCCGGGGTGGCGGGTCGTGATGGTGATCCTCGGGCACTCCCAGAGAGACCTGAGCCGCTTCAGGGCCTCGTCGTTCGTCACGCAAGACCGCCCGTCGCTGACCGTCGTCGATGTCAAGACCCGATGTCAAACGCCCCGGACCGTGATCGGTCCGGGGCGTTTCCCCTGGTGCCCCCGGCAGGATTCGAACCTGCGACACCCGCTTTAGGAGAGCGGTGCTCTATCCCCTGAGCTACGAAGGCGCGTCGTGGACGACCAGTGTAGCGGGTGGTGGGGTGGGGGGCGGGGGCGCGTGTGACAGGGGGCGGGGGCGGTCACTAGCATCGAGAGTGGCGGAAATGTCGCGATTCTCCTGATGGAGGTGAGCCGCCATGACACTTCCCACACGACGGCAGCGGCCGATGCCCGAGAGTCAGCGGTCGTGGGGTCGGGACGCGATGTCCGAGTTCGATGATCTCTTCAGTCGGATGGGAACCCTGCTCGAGTCGACCGTCGGCGGTGGGCTCGCGCGCGGCACGGCGTGGACGCCGTTCGCGGATCTGACCGAGTTCGACGACGCGTACGTGATCGAGTGCGAGCTGCCCGGGATGGCCCGCCAGGACATCGACATCGAGCTCGACGAGCGCGAGGTGACGATCAGCGGCGAGTACACCGAGCAGGAGCGGCAGGGCACGCTGCACCGCGGGACCCGGCGCACCGGCCGGTTCGAGTACCGGACGACGCTGCCGGGTCAGGTGGACGCCGAGCGCGTGACCGCGACGCTGCGCGAGGGGCTGTTGACGGTGCGCATCCCGAAGGCGGCCGGCGCCGGCACCCGGCGCATCGAGGTCACGACCGAGCAGTGAGGCGGTCCGGGCGGCTCAGGCCGGCACCGCGAGGAGCACGGCGAACCGTTCCTGTTGGTCGGTCCACCAGTGTTCGAGCGTGAAGCCGGCCTGGGCAAGCTCCGGCTCGAACCCCTCGCGGCGGAACTTGACGGAGATCTCGGTGCGCAGGTCCTCGCCGCGCAGGAAGTCCAGGGTGAGGTCGAGGGTGGGGATCTTGACGCTGTGGGTGACGCGGGCCCGCAGCCGCATCTCCATGCGTTCCTCCTCCTCGTTCCAGATCGCGCGGTGGTCGAAGGCGCCGGGGTCGAAGTCGGCGTCCAGTTCGCGGTTGAGGATGGTGAGCAGGTTCTTGTTGAACTCGGCCGTGACACCCTGCCCGTCGTCGTAGGCGCGCAGCATGCGGGCCGGGTCCTTGACGAGGTCGACGCCGAGCAGCAGCGCGTCACCCTCCGCGGTCAGTGCCTGGCGCAGCCGGCCGAGGAAGGCGGCGCGCTGTTCGGTGTCGAGGTTGCCGAGCGTCGAGCCGAGGAACGCGACCAGGCGGGGCCCAGCGGAGGGCTCGGGGAGGGCGAGGTCGGTCTCGAAGTCGGCGACGGTGGCGGTGATCGCAAGACCCGGGTAGGCGGCGGCGAGCGCCTGGCCCGCGGCGGTGAGCGCCGACTCGCTGACGTCGAGGGGGGCGTAGCGGCGCAGGGTGCCGGCGGCGGTGAGGGCGTCGAGCAGTATGCGGGTCTTCTCCGATGATCCTGAGCCGAGTTCGACGAGGGTACGGGCGCCGGTGAGTTCGGCGATGCGCGGGGCGTTGGCGCGCAGCACCATGCGTTCCGCGCGGGTGAGGTAGTACTCGGGGAGCCGGGTGATGCGGTCGAAGAGCATGCTGCCGCGGGCGTCGTAGAACCACTTGGGCGGCAGGGACTTGGGGCTCTCGGTCAGCCCGGCCTGGGCGTCGGCGCGGAGCGCGCGGGTGAGGTGGTCGGCGGCGATGCGGCGTTCGACGGTGAAGTGGCCTGTGGTGTCGCCCGTGGTGGACGGAGTCATGGGGGGTTCCTTTCGGGTGGGGTCACAACGGGGCTATCTCCGCGGTGTGTTGGGTGGTGAGGAGGAGCGACTGGTCGGGGACCTCCTGCCAGTCGCGGTCATCGGTGGTGGGCTCGGACGCGACGGTCACCTCGTCGCTCGTCCTGCGGTAGTGGAGGGAGGCGCCGCGGCGGATCGCGGCGATGGCGCGACCGTCGGTGAGCAGGAGGTTGAGGCGGGCCGCCGGGCGGGCCGCGGCGGTGAGTCTGGCGACCTCGGCGAGCGCGTCCCCGGCCGGTGCGCCGGCGGTGAGGCGGCGGGCGACCATGACCCAGAGCAGGGCGGCGTCGGTGTGCGCCTCCATGGTGAGCAGGTCGGCGGCGGACAGCGCCTCGCCGGTGTCGCCGGGCAGCGACTCCCAGCGCTCCACGAAACCGTTGAGGGAGAACAGCCAGCGTCCCAACGCGTAGGGCGCGGCGGCCGACTCCTCAAGGCTGTTGCCCGGGGAGGCGGAGCGGACCGCGGCGAGCACCGCGCCGCTGCGCAACAGGTGTGCGAGGCCGGGGAAGTTGGCGTCCGCCCAGATGGGGACGGCGCGCCGGTAGCGGACCGGCCCCGCGCGGTCGCCCGGCGGGTACCAGCCGATGCCGAAGCCGTCGGCGTTGAGGCCCCCGTCGGTCTGTCGCCGGGGCGCGTAGGACTGTTCGTAGAGGCTGTGCGGCGGGTCGGTGACGATCTCGGCCAGCGCCCGGGGCGGGCCGAGGTAGGCCAGGTGCCGGCACATCACGCGCTCCTGGCGGTGCGGAAGCCGGCGAGGATCTGGCGGCGGACGGGGAAGTCCCAGTTGCGGAAGGTGGATCGGCAGGCGACGGGTCCGGTGCCGAAGGAGCCGCCGCGCAGCACCTTGTACTCGGTGCCGAAGAAGACCTCGCTGTACTCGCGGTAGGGGTGCGCGGCGAAGCCGGGGTGGCCGGTGAAGTCGGTGGCGGTCCACTCCCAGACGTCGCCGAGGAGTTGCCTGGCGCCGCAGGGCGCGGCGCCGGCCGGGTAGCTGCCGGCGGGCGCCGGACGCAGGTGGCGCTGGCCGAGGTTGGCGTGGTCGGGGGTGGGCGGCACGTCGCCCCAGGGGTGGCGCCGGGAGCGGCCGGTGGCCGGGTCGTGGCGGGCGGCCTTCTCCCACTCGGCCTCGGTGGGCAGCCGGCGTCCCGCCCAGCGGGCGTAGGCGTCGGCCTCGTACCAACTCACGTGCAGCACCGGCTCGTTCGGCGGTACGGGCTCGACGTGGCCGAAGCGGCGGCGCAGCCAGGTGTCGCCGTCGCGGTGCCAGTGGGCGGGGGCGGTGAGCTCGGCGCGCCGGCGGTGGAGCCAGCCGTCCGGGTGCCACCAACGGGCCTGTCCGTAGCCGCCGTCGGCGATGAACTCCTGGTAGGCGGCGTTGGTGACGGGCAGGGTGTCCAGCCAGAAGGCGGGGACGTCGACGCGGTGCGCCGGGCGTTCGTTGTCCAGCGCGTCGGGGTCGGTGGCGAGGTCGGTGCCCATGGTGAACGGGCCGCCGGGGACGAGGACTTCGCGGGGCAGGCCGGCGGCGTCGGCGGGCGCGGCGGGCGGGTCCGGGGCGGCGAGGACGGCCGGGCCGCGGCGGAGTTGGTGGGTGGCGAGCATGGTCTCGTCGTGCTGCTGCTCGTGTTGGGCGATCATCCGGAAGAGGAAGCGGGCCTCGGACGGCGCGGTGGCCAGCACGTCGAGGGCCTGGGCGCGGACCTGGGCGAGGTAGCGGCGGGCCGGTTCCGGGGGGAGCAGCGGCAGCGCGGGGCGGTCGGCCCGGGGGTGGCGGAACGCGTCGTAGTGGGGGTCGAGTTCGGGCCGCAGCGCGGGGCGGCCGCCGGCGGTGCGGACCAGCCAGATCTCCTCCTGGTTGCCTATGTGCGCCAGGTCCCAGACCAGCGGGGACATCAACGGAGAGTGCTGGGCGGCGAGTTCGTCGTCCGGGAGGCAGTCGGTGAGGGCGTGGGTGCGGCGCCGGGCGGCGGCCAGGGCCTCGACGAGGTCGTCGACGTCGTCCGAGGGGGGCCGGGTGAGGGTGTGGTCAGTCATGGCGCGCCCCTTCACGTGGGGGTCGTGCGGGGCGGTCGAGGCTGTCCAGGTGGTCGTCGGCCGGGCAGCGGCCGCGTTCGGCGTAGCGGTCGGCGAACCGGCCTACGGCGGCGCGCAGTCGGGCGTCCGCCGGGTCGCGGGCCAGCGCGGACTCGGCGGCGGCGAGGCAGGCACGGACGGCGGGACCGAGCAGCGGGTCGGCCGGACCGTGGCGGGCGGCCCGCAGCCAGAGCTCCGGGCGGGGCCACCCGGCGGGGCCGGTCAGCGGCTCGGTGGCTCGGCGCCCTGCCTCGGCGGCCACCGGGTCGTCGAGCAGGGTGCGGACGACGGCGACCGGCACGATCCAGTCGTCGCCCGACTGGGCGTCGATCATGCGGAGTTCGAGCCAGCCACGGGGCCGGACGGGCGGGAACAGGGTGCTGAGGTGGTAGTCGAGGTCGGTCAGCGCGGGCGGCCGTTCCGGCTGGCGATGCGGTCCGCGCAGCCAGGAACGGAACGAGCGGGCGCGGGGGGTCGTCCAGGCGGCGGGCGGGTCGCGGCGCACGCACAGCAGCGGCGCGTCCAGGGCGTAACCGGCCCAGGCGGCGCGCGGGTCGCCGTCGGGGCCGCCGTCCGGCTCCGGCGGGCGGGTGCGGCCCGGGTCGACGCGTGCCCACACCGCCTGCCGGGTGGACCGCCAGCCGGTCGGACGGCCGTGCCACAGCGGCGAGTTGGCGAACGCGGCGACCAGCACGGGACCGAGCCTGTGGGCCAGCTCCCAGCGGGCACGGTAGCCGCTCGGCCCGTCCGACGCGTCGCCGGCGTCGACGCAGACCTGGACGGAGGCGCTGGCCCGCATCATGATCCGGCCGCTGGGACCGAAGTGGTCGAAGTACGCCTCCATCGCGCGGTAGCGGGGGGCGTCGAGGACGCGCGGGCGGAGGCGGTACGGGTCGAGCCCGAGGCCGACCGGGGTCAGCCCGGCGGCGGCCAGCGCGTGGCGCAGCGCCGCCACGTCGTCGGCGGCTGCGCCGACACAGCCGACCAGGCTGGTGGCCGGCGGCCCGCTGAGCTCGACCTGGCCGCCGGGCTCCCGGGTGACACGGGAGCCGCCAGGCAGTGCGCCGGGGACGGCGAGCGGGGCGAGAGCGGCGTCCAACGCCTCGGGCGGGACCAGGCGACCGGGGTCGCGGCGGTCGTGGACCAGCCACTCGAGCTCGACGCCGGTGCGGAGCGGGGGCGCGGCGGCGAAGCAGGTGCGGCGGACGTGTGCCTCCGCCTCGGCGGCGGAGAGCGGCCGCGGCGGCTCGTCGGCGTCAAGGGTGGCGCCGGCCGTGGCGTCGACGGTGGTCGTGGCCGCCGTCGTGGGATCCCATGCCATCCGGGTCGCCCTCCGCGTAGTCCGATACGCCCCGGTTTTTCCGGAGCGCCGGATTAACGGTACGGCTGGGGTGTCGGCGGCGTCCTGCGGCGGGGGTCCACCTGGGTGTTTCGGCGCTCCGCGGGTTTTCCCCACCCGCCCGCCCTTTTCCGCGCTTCGCGCGCAGGTGGCCCTGCGGGCCGGGCCTGCGGCGGCTTCGCCGCCGGGGGCCAGGGCGCTCCGCGCCGGGTTTTCCCCCGCCCACCCGCCCCTTTTGCGCGCTCCGCGCGGGGGGCCTGACCGCGCTGCGTGCGGTGAACGGCCCGGCCGGGGCCGAGGCCCGCGGCGGCTTCGCCGCCGGGCCACGCGGCCCGTACCGCGCGAGGCCACCCGCCAGGGGCGGGCGGGTGGGCGCGGCACCGCACGACCGCAGGCCAACACGGCCGCAGGCACGACCTCGGCGGCTTCGCCGCCTGGTCGGGCCTGCGGGCCAGCGGCCAACGCCAAGCGCAGCGGCGCCGCCGGCGGCCAACGCCGAGCGCAGCGAAACGTCAGGCCGCGGCGAGGCGCCTCGTGGCCAGTTGCGCGTAGAGCGCCGAGCCCGCCGGCAGGACGGACTCGTCGAAGGTGGCCAGCGGCGAGTGGTTGGCGGGGGCCGACTCCGGGTCCGCGCCGACCGGGGTCGCGCCGAGGAAGACCATCGCGCCGGGGATCTCGTCCACCACCCGGGAGAAGTCCTCCGCGCCCGGGATGGGGTTCTCCAGCCGCGTGTACCGCTCCTCGCCGAACGTCTCCCGGACCGTGTCGGCCGCGAAGACGGCCTCCGCGCCGTCGTTGACCGTGACCGGGTACTGCTCGGAGAACTCGGCCGTCACCTCGAGGCCGTGCGCCGCCGCGACGCCCTGGCAGACGGCGACGGTGCCCTCCCGCAGCTTCGCCAGCGAGGCCGCCGAGAAGGAGCGGACGGTGGCGGAGAAGGTGGCGGTGTCCGGGATGATGTTGGTGGCCGTGCCGGCCTGGAAGGTGCCGACCGTGATGACCACCGGGTCGAAGATGTCGAAGGCGCGCGTGGCGTAGGTCTGGAGCGCCGTGACCATCTCGCAGGCCGCCGGGATGGGGTCCTTCGCCCGGTGCGGCAGCGAGCCGTGGCCGCCGGCGCCGCGTACCGTCACCTTCAGCACGTTGGAGGAGGCGAGCAGCGGCCCGCCGCGGCCCGTGAAGACGCCGGTCGGGTAGGTGTGCGACATGACGTGCAGGGCGTAGGCGGCGACCGGCCGCTCCCCCGTCGCGTCGAGCACGCCCTCGGCGAGCATCCGGCCGGCGCCGTCGTAGCCCTCCTCGCCCGGCTGGAACATGAAGACGACGTTGCCCGCCAGCCGGTCCCGGTGGGCCGAGAGCAGCCGTGCCGCGCCGGCCAGCATCGTCGTGTGCAGGTCGTGGCCGCAGGCGTGCATCCGGCCGTTGTCGGCGGCGAACGGCAGCCCGGTGCGCTCGGCGACGGGCAGCGCGTCCATGTCGCCGCGCAGCAGCACCGTGGGTCCCGGGGTGGCGCCGCGCAGCACGGCCGTCACGGAGGTGAGGGAGGCGCCGGTGGTGACGTCGAGCGGCAGCCCTTCGAGCGCCGCGAGGACCGTCTCCTGCGTGCGGGGGAGGTCGAGGCCGACCTCGGGGACGGCGTGGAGTCGGCGCCGGAGCTGGGTCAGGTCGTCGGCCAGGGCGTTCGCGTCGTCAAGGAGGTTCATCGTTGCTGCCTACCCGCTCGGTCGTTCGATCGTGCGCCCCAGCGTCGCACAGCCGCCCGCCCGCTAGAAGATCTCGGGGCGGGCCGGGTTGGCGTGCACGAGGGGGGTGAGGATGGTGGCGTTGCCCTCCGGCTCGGTGGACGCCTTGCCGGCGCGGTCGCTGATCCTGATGAGCAGGGCGACGAGCAGCCAGTTGGCGACCGTGGACGAGCCGCCCTGGGAGAGGAAGGGCAGCGCCTTGCCGGTGAGCGGGATCAGGCCGGTCACGCCGCCCGCGACGACGAAGACCTGGAGCGCGAGCACGGTGGCGAGGCCGGAGGCCAGCAGCTTGCCGAAGGGGTCGGTGACGGCGAGGGCGGCGGCGATGCCGCGCTGGACGAGCAGCGCGTAGAGCAGGATGACCGCGGTCATCCCGGCAAGACCGAGCTCCTCACCCACGGTGGCCAGGATGAAGTCGCTGCGGCCCGCGAAGCCCACCAGGTAGGAGTGGCCCTGGCCGAGCCCGGTGCCGGTGAGGTGACCGGCGCCGAAGCTGAAGAGTGCCTCCGCCGACTGCTCGGAGATCAGCCCCGGCGGCCGCTGCTCGGGCGGCAGGTAGATCGCCATCGGGTCGAGCCAGGCCTGCACCCGGCCCTTGACGTGCGGCTGGGTGGTGGCGACGAAGAAGGTGCCGACGGCGGCCAGCAGCCCGCCGAGCACCACCCAGCTGATGCGCTCGGTGGCGATGTAGAGCATCACGATGAAGACGCCGAAGAAGATCAGCGAGGTGCCCAGGTCGCGCTCGTAGAAGAGGACCACCAGGCTGACCGCCCACACCACCAGGATCGGTCCCGCGTTGCGGCCGCGCGGCAGGGCGAGGCCGAGGAAGCGGCGGCCGACGAGGGCCAGGGCGTCGCGGTTGGCCATCAGGTAGCTGGCGAAGAACACCACGATCATGACCTTGACGAACTCGCCCGGCTGGACCGACAGCGGCCCGACGGTGATCCAGCGCTTGGCGCCGAACTGGTCGGCGCCGAAGAGCGCGGGGGCCATCAGCAGCGCCATCGCGACGGCCATGCCGAGGTAGGTGTAGCGCTGCAGGATGCGGTGGTGGCGCAGCAGGACGAGGGTGACCACCAGCAGGACGACGGCGAGCACGGTCCAGACGACCTGGTCGGGGGCGACCGGCTGGGACTGGTAGTCGGTGGACGGGTAGCGGCGGGCGTAGTCCCGGTCGAGCCGGTCCATCAGCACCAGGCCGAGGCCGGTCAGCAGGACGATGATCGGCAGCAGCAGCGGGTCGGCGTAGCGGGCGAAGCGGCGCACGGTCAGGTGGGCGAGGAGCGCGAGGGCGCCGAGTCCCGCCGTGTACACCGGCAGGGCGGGGGGCAGCCGGTCGGTCTGGGCCAGGCCGACGATGGCGTGGCCGAAGGCGACGACGCCGAGGGCGAGGAGGATCAGGCCGAGCTCCGTGTTGCGGCGGTGGGCGATCCACCTCAGGACCTCGCCGTCCACGCCGAATCCGCGCTGCCGCATCTGACCTCGCCCTTCCCGGGCTTCTCGCCCCTCCCCCAGCCGGTCGTGGGAGGCGCGCCCCGGCGGACCGCGGGAGGCGCCCACGCGGCGCTGACCGGCAACCTACCCGCGCGCGGCGCCCACGTCACCAGCGGGTGACGCGTATCCGGTGGCGCCCGTCGGCGTCGGCGTCGAGGACGTGCACGCTGACGCGGGCGTCCCGGTCGCTGAAGGTCTCGCCGGGGACGAAGGGCGCGTCGGTGAGCTCCGCGGTGACCTGGGGGTCGGGGGTGGGCTGGCAGCCGGCGCTGTCCGGGGTGGCGTCCGCGACGCGGACGGGGCCGAGGCCGCTGACGGTGTCGGTGCTGATCCGGGAGACGAGGACGCCGGGGCGGCAGACGACGTCGTCCAGGCCGCCGGGGGCGCGTACCTCGACGGCGAGCGCCTCGTGCTCGCCGGTGCGCACCGCCACCAGGCGGGTGCCGTCGGAACCGGGGGCGCCGACCGGGGTGAGGACGTGTTCTGTGGTGGTGGCCTCGGCGACGCACTCGACCTGCTCGGCGGAGAGCCAGCCGAGCTTCCACTTGTGCCAGGCGAGGAAGTCGTTGCCCGGGCCCCAGTCCTGCTCCATCACGTCCCAGTGGCCGGCGAGGGACTCGGGGGCGGGCGCGTGGTCGGTCCAGTAGAGGTCGGGGAGGCCGAAGACGTGGCCGTTCTCGTGGAGCAGGACCCGGTAGGGGTCGCCCGGCTGGTGGGACCAGATGAAGCTGACGTTGCGGAGCGCTCCGCCGTCGGGGGTGGGGACGAGGTCGCGGCCGGGGAAGGTGACGGACAGCACCTGTTGGGTGGCCGGGGGGCCGGCGTTGGGGGTGGCGAGGACGTTGATCAGGTCGTGGTCGCCGAAGCCGGGGAAGTCGGGGTCGTCGGCGAGGGCGTCGACTATCTCGTGGAGCAGCCGGTTGTAGCCCTGGTCGTCGTCGGGGCGCCAGCCGGCGCCCCGGTCTATGCCGTAGTCCTCGAAGGGCTGGGACATGCGCAGCCAGCGGTGCACGGGGACGGCGCGGTAGTCGAGGCGTCCGTAGGAGCTGGCGGCGAAGTGCTCGGCGGTCTCGGGGAAGAACTCGGCGAACCGTTCACGGGTGCTGACCTCCGCCTCGGCGTCGGGGAAGTCGATGAAGACGGTGAGGGCCGAGACGGTGCCGGTGGCGGGGGTGAAGCCGGGCGCGGCGCCGACGGTCTCGGTCAGGCCCTCGGCGAGGCCGGCGGGCGCCTCGGGGGCGCAGGCGGTGGCCGGGATGGAGCCGGGCGCCGGGGTTCCGGTCGGCGGGGCGACCGCGGTGCCGGGCGTGCTGCCGAGGAGGAGGGCGATGGACCCACCGGCGGCTAGCACGGCCCGGCGGCCGGGTATGTGCGGCATGCGTCCACGATGAGGGCCCGAATCGGCGGGGCGCCCGTGGAATGACGCGTTCGGGTGGTGGGTACCCGGAGGGTCCGGCGGGGACGGACGGCGAGCCGGGCGGCCGGCGACGAAGAGGCTGCTCGCGCAACTTTGCGGGGGCGTTGTTCGTCTTGAGGGATGTGGGAGCGATGTCCCACGGAGACCAGGGGGCTGGCGCCAGTGGGGCAGGGTACTGCATCGCCGAGAAAAAGATGCACCGCTTGGGAATTCTGTCCGGATTCCCGTCGTTGATTCGTTACGGACGCGGGAGGCAAGGGGGCGTCCCCCGTCCTGGTCTGACAAGGACCTCGGTTTGAGTGGGAATTGATCACTTCGCAAGGGAGCACGCGTATGGCAACCCGTGCCGTCGCCCGGCGCTCGGACACCGATGACAGTGTCGAGACGACGGGCAGTGTCCGGTCCAGCGCAGGCAGCGATGCCACGGAGCGCGACCTGGTCGGGATGTACCTGGACGAGATAGCCCGCACCCCGCTGCTCGACGCGGCGAGGGAGGTCGAGCTCTCCCTCGCGATCGAAGCCGGGTTGTACGCGGAGCGCCTTCTGCGGGGCGAGGAGGAGCCGGTCGCCGGCAGCGCCTCGGCCTCGGCCTCCGAGGAGGAGCTGAAGGAGCTCGTCAAGGCGGGTGAGCGCGCCAAGGACGTGTTCATCCGGTCCAACCTGCGCCTGGTCGTGGCGGTCGCGCGGCGGTATCCGCGAAGCGGGCTGCCGCTGCTCGACCTGATCCAGGAAGGCAACGCCGGCCTGGTCCGGGCCGTGGAGAAGTTCGACTACACCAAGGGATTCAAGTTCTCGACGTACGCGACGTGGTGGATCAGGCAGGCCATCACGCGGTCGATAGCCGACCAGTCGCGCACCATCCGGCTGCCGGTCCACCTGGTCGAGGAGCTCGGCCGGATCCGGCGGGTGCAGCGGGAGTTCAACCGCGAGCACGGCCGCGAGCCGGAGCCGGGTGAGGTGGCGAAGGAGCTCGGCTCGACGCCGGAGCGCGTCCAGGACGTGCTGGACTGGGCCCGCGACCCGGTCAGCCTGAACATGTCGGTGGACGACGAGGGCGAGACGCAGTTCGGCGACCTGCTGGAGGACACCTCGGCGGCGACGCCCGAGCAGTCGGTGCTGGTGATGATGCGCCGGGAGGGTCTCGAGGACCTGATCGGCCGGCTCGACGCGCGCACCGCGGCCATCATCAGGGCGCGGTACGGCATCGAGGACGGTCGGGAGCGCACGCTCACGGAGGTGGGCAAGCAGCACGGCCTGACCCGGGAGCGGATCCGCCAGATCGAGAAGCACGCGCTGCTCGAGCTGAAGCGGATGGCGAACGACTCGGGCTTCGACGCGGCGGCGTGAGGGGCGGCCGGTCCGGCCGTCCCCGCGCCCGCCCGGTGGCTGACCCGAACGGCGGAAGAGTGACCGTGAGCCTCGGCGCCCACGCCGGCGCCGAGGCTTTGTGTTGCCCGCCCCGAGCCCGGCCCGACGGATGTGACCCAGAACACAGCGACTCGTGAAATATCCGGGGACGCTCTCTCCGTTTTGAAGACTGTCCGACTCAACCGGGGACCGAATCCCCGGTTGTTCATCGCGGCGCCGACCGGCGTTCGCGCGACAGGTCCCAGGGAGCGGCATCGTGAGCACCATCGCCACCGCCAAGGCGCCTCGGCTGCGGGCCGACGCCGTGCGGAACCGCGAGCGCATCCTCACCGCCGCGCGCGAGTCGTTCGTGCTGCACGGCCTGGACGCGCCCCTGGATGAAATCGCTCGACGCGCCGGCGTCGGCAATGCCACGCTGTACCGCCACTTTCCCGATCGGAAGACACTTCTTCTCCATGTACTGCTCCACGTGAAGCAACAGCTCGTCGACCGGGCCGAGGCGGCCATGGCCGCGGAGGACGATCCCTTCGAGACCCTCTCCGCCCTCGTGCTCAGCGCCGCGCGGGAGCGCGTCGGCGGCCTCTGCCCACTGATCGCCGGCTCCCTCGACAGGGAGGACCCGCGCCTGCTCGAGAGCCAGCGGCAGATGCGGGAGATCACCGAGCGGGTGATCGCCCGGGCGCACGCCTCCGGCCAGCTGCGCGGGGACGTGGGCGCGGGGGACCTGCTGATCGCCATCGGCCGCCTGACCCTCCCGCTGCCCGGCACCTGTGGCGGCAGCGAGGACATGGCGTTGCGCCACCTGCAGATCTTCCTCGACGGCCTGCGCACGCCGGCACGCAGCGTGCTGCCCGGGTCGGCGAGGCACTTCGAGGACCTCGAGGACGAGCTCCGCTGACCCACCTCTGAGGGCCCGACGCCCGACCACCCAGCACCGCCGCATCGGCGCGGCGATGAGTTTTCCCTCCCGCCCGGGTCTGACTCGACGCAGGCCTGCCCCCGGGAGGCCATATACGGCCATTTTTCAGCCCAACCAACGTGAGGTAACCGCCCCTATGCCACCGCAACCCGCCGTCAGCCAGGCTGCCGGCATACCCGATCCCAAGCGCTGGACGGCGCTGATATTCATCGCCATAGCCCAGCTGATGGTCGTGCTGGACGGCACCATCGTGAACATCGCGCTGCCCTCGGCCCAGCAGGATCTCGAGATCAGCCAGGCCAACACGCAGTGGGTGATCACCTCCTACGCGCTCGCCTTCGGTGGGCTGCTGCTCTTCGGTGGCCGGATCGCCGACCTGTGGGGCCGGCAGCGCACCTTCGTCGTCGGCCTGATCGGCTTCGCGCTCGCCTCCGCGCTCGGCGGCGCCGCGACCAACCAGGCCATGCTCTTCGGCTCCCGCGCCCTCCAGGGCGTCTTCGGCGCGCTGCTCGCGCCCGCCGCGCTCTCGCTGCTGGCGGTGCTGTTCACCGACGCCAAGGAGCGCGCCAAGGCGTTCGGCGTCTACGGCGCCATCGCCGGTGCGGGCGCGGCCGTCGGTCTGCTGCTCGGCGGCACGCTCACCGAGTACCTGGACTGGCGCTGGACCTTCTACGTGAACATCCCGTTCGCCGTGGTCGCCGCCGTCGGCGCCGTGCTGGTGATCCGCGAGCCGGAGTCGGCCCGCAACCACTCGCGCCTCGACGTCCCCGGCGTCATCCTCGCCTCGACCGGCCTGGTGGCCCTGGTCTACGGGTTCACCCGGGCCGAGCACGAGGGCTGGGGCGAGAGCGTGACCGTGACGATGTTCGTCGCCGCCGCCGTGCTGCTGGCGCTGTTCGTCCTCGTCGAGTCCCGGGTCAAGGCGCCGCTGCTGCCGCTGCGGGTCATCACCGACCGGAACCGGGGCGGCGCGTACCTCGCGCTCGGCCTGGCGATCATCGGGATGTTCGGTCTCTTCCTGTTCCTGACCTACTACCTCCAGGTGGTCCGCGGCTACTCGCCGGTCAGGACGGGCTTCGCCTTCCTGCCGATGGTGGTCGGCATGGTCATCGGCTCGACGCAGATCGGCGCCCGCCTGGTGACCCGGGTGGCCCCGCGCAACCTGATGGTGCCGGGCCTGCTCACCGCCTCGCTCGGCATGCTGCTGTTGACCCAGCTCAGCCTGGACAGCTCGTACGCGGGCCTGCTGATGCCGGCCATGGTGCTGCTCGGCCTCGGCATGGGCACCTCGTTCATGCCGGCCATGAGCCTGTCGACGACGGGCGTGCGGCCGACCGACGCGGGCGTGGCCTCGGCCATGGTGAACGTGTCGCAGCAGGTGGGCGGCGCGATCGGCATCGCCGCGCTGAACACCATCGCGACCAGCGCCACCACCTCGTACGCCGAGGACCACGGCGTGCTGCCGATCGACCCGGCCGCCATGGTGGAGGGCTTCACCTCGGCGATCTGGTGGGCCTTCGGGATCCTGGTGGCCGCCGCCGCGGTCGCCGGCCTGCTGATCAACAGCAGGGGCGGCGCCCAGGCACGGCCCGAGGGTGAGAAGGGCCTCGGGGAGGCGGAGCCGATCCCGGTGCTCGCGCACTGAGCCGTCACCCGCTCCTCCGCTCCACACCGGCCCCCGCGGCGTCAGCCGCGGGGGCCGGTCCGCGTTCGCGGCCGTCCTCCGGAGCGGGGGCCGCCCGCCGAGCCGTGCCCAGTTGAGCCCGCATTGTTTCTGGATCTGTTTACTTCCTCCTACCTCGGGCGTAACATCCGAGCCAAATCACAGATATCCGGGCATAGAACGGGCTGAAACACAGATGTACGCACCCGAGCGGCAGCAGGCGATCCTCCGGCTCGCCAGGGAGCGCGGCCGGGCCGAGGTCCTCGCCCTCGCCGACGAGTTCCAGGTCACCGCCGAGACCGTCAGGCGCGACCTGAAGACCCTGGTCAGGGCCGGCGTGCTGCGCCGGGTGCACGGCGGCGCGATCCCCGTGGGCCGGCTCGACTTCGAGCCCGACCTCAGCGAGCGCGAGGCCACCGCGGTCGCCGAGAAGGAGCGCATCGCTCTGGCCGCCCTCGCCGAGCTGCCCGACGAGGGCAGCGTGATCCTCGACGCCGGCAGCACCACCGCGGCGCTGGCCGCCGCCCTGCCGCTGGACGCCTCGCTCACCGTCGTCACCCACGCGCTGCCGCTCGCCGCCAGGCTCGCCGACCACCCCGGCATCGAGCTGCACGTGGTCGGCGGCCGGGTCAGGCACCGCACCCGGGCCGCCGTCGACTCCTGGGCGCTGCGCACCTACGGCGAGATCACCGCCGACGTGCTCTTCCTCGCCACCAACGGCTTCGCCCCCGACTCCGGCCTCACCACCCCCGACCTCGCCGAGGCCGCCGTCAAGCGGGCGCTGATCGGCGCCGCCCGCCGCGTCGTGCTGCTCGCCGACTCCCGGAAGTTCGGCCAGGAGCACTTCGCCAGGTTCGGCGCGCTGCGCCAGGTGGACGTGCTGGTCACCGACACCGGCCTCGGCGAGGCGGACGCCCGCGCCATCGAGGCCACCGGCACGGAGGTGCGACGCGCGTGATCCTCACCGTCACCCCCAACCCGAGCCTGGACCGCGCCTACGAGATCCCGGCGCTGGAGCGCGGCGCCGTGCTGCGGGCCGGCGGCGACCGCGTCGACCCGGGCGGCAAGGGCGTCAACGTGTCCCGCGCGGTGGCCGCGGCCGGCCACCGCACCACCGCCGTCATGCCGCTCGGCGGCCCCGAGGGCGCGCTGCTCGAACAGCTGCTGACCGACCAGGGCATCGACGTCGCCGCCGTGCCGGTCACCGGCCGCACCCGGGTGAACGTCTCGGCCGTCGAGCCGGACGGCACGCTCACCAAGCTCAACGCGGCCGGCCCCGAGCTGACCGCGGCGGAGAGCGAGGCGCTGCTCGAGGCCGCCGGCGAGCACGCGGCCGCCGCCTCCTGGACCGCCTGCTGCGGCAGCCTGCCGCGCGGCCTGGACGACGACTGGTACGCGCGGCTCGTCGCGCGCACCCACCGCTCCGGCGCCCGGATCGCGCTGGACACCTCGGGCCCCGCCCTGCTGCTCGCGCTCGCCGAACGGCCCGACGTCATCAAGCCCAACGCGGAGGAGCTGGCCGCCGCGGTCGGCCGCGACCTCGCCACCCTCGGGGAGGCCGCCAAGGCCGCCGAGGAGCTGCGGGCGGCGGGCGCGCGCGCCGTGCTGGCCAGCCTGGGCGCGGCAGGACAGCTCCTGGTGGACGACACCGGGCTGTACTTCGGGACCGCGCCCGTCGCCGCCGTGCGCAGCGACGTCGGCGCCGGGGACGCCTCCCTGGCCGGCTTCCTGGCCACGGGTGGCCGCGGCCCCGCGGCGCTGGCCGCCGCCCTGGCCCACGGCGCCGCCGCCGTGCAGCTGCCGGGCAGCTCCATGCCCACCCCCGCCGACCTGCGCCCCGACGCGGTCACCGTGACCACCGACCCGCCCCTCGACCTCCCCCTCCCCCGTCCCGTCAATGGAGCCGTGCGATGAGCCAGTTGATCACCCCGGCGCTGGTCGACCTCGACCTGACCGCCACCACGAAGGAAGCGGCCTCCCGCGCGCTGGCCGAACGGCTGGCCGCCGCCGGCCGCGTCACCGACCTCGAAGGCTTCCTGGCCGACGTGGCGGCGCGCGAGGCGCAGATGCCGACCGGCCTGGACGGCGGCATCGGCATCCCGCACTGCCGCAGCGCCCACGTGACCGAGCCCAGCCTGGCCTTCGGGCGCGCCGCCCACGGCATCGACTTCGGCGCCACGGACGGCCCCGCCGACCTGATCTTCCTGATCGCGGCCCCGGCCGGCGCCGACGCGGACCACATGACGATCCTCTCCGAACTGGCCCGCCAGCTGATGCGCCCCGAGTTCACCACGGCCCTCCGGGAGACGGCCTCCGCCGAGGAGGCCGCCGCGCTCATAGCCCCGGGCGGGACCGAGACCGAGAGCGAGACCGAGCCCGGGATCGAGAGCGGGACCGAAGCCGACGCGCCGACCAACGAGGACACCACGCCGGCGCGCCCGTTCCGGGTCGTCGCCGTCACCTCGTGCCCGACGGGGATCGCGCACACCTACATGGCCGCCGAGTCGCTCCAGCGGGCGGCCGCGGACGAGGGTGTGGAGATCACCGTGGAGACCCAGGGCTCGGCCGGCTTCGAGCGGCTGGCGCCCGGGACCGTCGACGACGCCGACGCGGTGATCCTCGCCCATGACGTCGAGGTCAGGGAGAAGCACAGGTTCGCCGGGAAGCCCGTCGTCGACGTCGGCGTCAAGGCGGCCATCAACCGCCCCGCCGAACTGCTCGCGGAGGCCCGCGCCAAGGCGGCGCGCGGCGAGGTGGCCGCGCCGGGCAGGGCCCCGAGCGCCCCCCTCGACCGGGCCGGCGAGCCGGGCGACCACTTCGGCACCCGGCTGCGCAAGTGGCTGATGACCGGCGTCAGCTACATGGTGCCGTTCGTCGCCGCCGGCGGTCTGCTGATCGCCCTCGCCTTCGCCCTCGGCGGCTACGAGATCAACGGGGCCCCCTCCGTCGCCGACCACTTCGTGTGGACCGAGGCGGACAGCTGGGCCGCCCTGATGTTCCAGATCGGCGGCGCCGCGTTCGGCTTCCTGATCCCGGTACTGGCCGGCTACATCGCCTACGGCATGGCCGACCGGCCGGGCCTGGTGCCCGGCTTCGTCGGCGGCGCCATCGCCGTCACCATCGACGCCGGCTTCCTCGGCGGCCTGGCCGCCGGCCTGCTGGCCGGCACGGTGGTGATGGGCATCCAACGGGTCCGCATCCCACCGGTCCTGCGCGGCATCATGCCGGTGGTCGTGATCCCGCTGCTGTCCTCCGCCGTGGTCGGCTTCCTGATGTTCATCGTCGTCGGCAGGCCGATCGCCGAGGCGCAGGACGCGATGACGACGTGGCTCGGCGACCTCAGCGGCACCAACGCCGTGCTGCTCGGTGTGCTGCTCGGGCTGATGATGTGCTTCGACCTGGGCGGCCCGGTCAACAAGGTCGCCTACGCCTTCGCCACCGGCGGCATCGCCGTGGCCGACCCCACCCGGGCCAGCCTGGAGATCATGGCGGCCGTGATGGCCGCGGGCATGGTCCCGCCGCTGGGCATGGCCCTGGCCACCACGGTGCGCGGCCGGCTCTTCACGCCCACCGAGCGGGAGAACGGCAAGGCCGCCTGGGTGCTCGGCGCCTCCTTCATCAGCGAGGGCGCCATCCCGTTCGCCGCCGCCGACCCGCTGCGGGTGATCCCCTCGGCGATGGCGGGCGGCGCGGTCACCGGCGCGCTGTCCATGGCGTTCGGCAGCACGCTGCGGGCCCCGCACGGCGGCGTCTTCGTGGTGCCGCTGGTCGGCAGCCCGCTGGCCTACCTGGTGGCCATCGCCGCCGGCACCCTCGTCACCGCCGGCCTTGTGGTGCTGCTGAAGGGCCGGCGGGCCGGCGGCCCCGACCGCGCGACCGGGGGCGGTGCCGCCCCCGCCGAGGCGCCGGCCGAGGAGCGCGTGGCGGCCACGGCAGCCGCCTGACCCGGTTGCCGTGACCACGACGAGGGCGGGAGCATGGAAGTGCCGGTGCCCCCGGACGCGCACGGACGCTCCGGGGTCACCGGTCGCAGCCGCCTCGGGGCGCGCGCCCTTCCCCACCCGAGGCCGCTCCACACCCTCGTCCAGCGGACGTTTATCCGACATCAATCCCGGGCGACCAGGCTGGCGTTCATGTCCGGAGATCAACACGGCACGGGCGGCGGCTTCCGCCCTGCCGATGTGCTCAACCATGCCCAGCTCCTGCGGCAGGGAGAGCAGGCCGCCCGCATGCTGACCAGACTCGGGGTGCGCGGCGGCGATCCCGTGGCAGTGCTCCTGCCCATGGGCCTGGAGTCGGTGGTGGTCACCCTGGCCTGCATCCGCCTCGACGCCCAGCGCGTCACGCTCCCGATCGGCGACCACCAGGGCTACGTCCGCCACCGGATAGCCAGCTCGGGCACCGGGGTGGTGATAACCGCCGACTCCTACCAGGGGGAGGGCCGGCCCGTCCAGGTCAAGGCCGGCCTGGACCGGGCCCTGACCAGGTGCCCCGAGGTGCGCTCGGTGGTCGTGGTCCCGCAGCACTCCCGGCCCGTGCCCTGGACGCCGGGCCGCGACCTGTGGTGGCACGAGGCCCTCGCCGGGGAGCGGCTGCCTCCCGAGCCGTACCCTGGGGCCATGAGCAGCACGCCGCCACCCGAAGGACACCGGGCGGAACCGCCGGTCAGCCGGCTGGTCTTCGACGACCCGCTGGAGCGCCGCTCGGCCGACGACGCCGACGAGGGCTGGGGCGAGCACCCACCGGAGGACGCGGCGGGCGACCTGGCCCGCTTCGTCAACGAGAAGCCGCCGCACCACCTCTGACGCTCGCCGCCACCCCGGGCCACCGGCGGTGGCTACTCCTTGGCGGGCCCGTCCCCACGGCCCTGTCCTTCGACCGGTCCTGACGGCGGCTCGGCCTCGCCCGAACGCTGTGCGCCCACGGTGGCCACCGGGCGGCCGGTGCGCCTGGCGACCAACTCGTCCCTGATCTCGGTGAGCAGGTCGAGCTCGGTGATCACGGGCGTGACCTCCCCCACCTCCTCCTTGCGCCTCATCCGGGCCATGAACCGGGTCAGCGGCAGGATCATCAGGAAGTAGACGACGCCCGCGGTGATCAGGAAGGTCAACGAGGCGCTCACCACCGCGCCCCAGCGGATCGCGACCCCGGAGTCGCCCGCGCAGTCGCCCCGCAGGCAGACCTCGTAGGCGCTCAGGTCCCGGGTGCCGAAGGCCCCGACCACCGGGTTGATGACCCCCTCCACCACCGCGTTCACGATGTTGGTGAAGGCCGCGCCGATGACGACGGCGACCGCGAGCTCCACCACGTTCCCGCGCATCAGGAAGTCCCTGAATCCGCCCAGGACGGTCGTGACCCCGGCCACGACCCCCTGCCTCCCCTCGCTCACCGCTCCACCTCTCCCCGGTCTCACCGGACTCGTCGGGCTCGTCGGACTGGCCGGCCTGGCCGGCCTGGCCGGCCTGGCCGATTCCGTACTGTTCGCGGCCCACACGCTGCATCAGCGGTGGGGACGCTGTCCAGTCGGGCCCCTCCCCAGCGATGACAGGACTCACCATCGGGTGACCACCAGTTCGGATTCGGCCGCCGCGCCGGCCAACCGCGCCGCGGTCTCCGGGGAGACCGTGAGCACCACCAGGGCGCCGCCGCCCGCGCCCCCGTCCACGGGGGCCGCTCCCCCGCCGTCCGGAACCTCGGCCACCCGGGCCCGCCGGGCGACGACCCGGGCCGCGCCGCCGCCCTCCTCCCCGGCCGCGTCGGCGCTCGCCGCCAGCACGTCCACCCGGTCCCCCGGGCTGAGCAGCCGGACCGCCGCCGCGTCCGCGATCCGCACCGGGGCCGCGACCGACTCCGCCGGCTCCTGCTCGGCCGCGCCGCGCGCCGGGCCCTCGCGGGCCCCGCTGGCTGCCGCCTCCTGCCGCTCGGCCGGCTCCTCGGGCGACCACGGCACGGCCAGGGCGAGCGCGGCGGAGACGGCGGCGAAGGCCAGGGCCACCGGCCGGCGCCGCCGCCGCAGCGCGCGGCGCAACCGGTGCCGGCCGCCCCGGGGCCGCACGGGGGTGAACTCGGGCACGGCCCGGCCGCGGGTGTGGAGCGCCGGCGCGACGGGGGAGGTGATGGCGGCGGTCGTGGAACGGGGCGGGTCCTGAATCGGGTTCATGGAGGTCGGATGCATGGGCCCAGCGTGACCAGCCATGGCGAATCCCGCTCATGCCTGTGGACAACCCGGCGGCTGTGGACAAGCCCGTCACCCGATGGAGTGAGCTGGCGTCCGACGGGGGGTCGATGTCCGATTACCGCCAGCGTGGGGGGCCGGGAGGCCCGAGAGTGGATCGGGTGTCAGCCGTCAGCTTTCTGCCCCTCGCCCCGGGGGCCCGCCCACACCACGCCGTCGTCCCGTCCCCCCTCGGAGAGCTGCTGCTCAGTGGCGACGCCGAGGGCACCCTCAGCAGGATCGACCTGCTGGCCGACCGCGCCCCCGCCCCGGACTCGACCGCCGCACCGGCCGCCTTCCGGGAGGCGGCCGAACAGCTGACGGCCTACTTCGCCGGCCGCCGCACCGGGTTCGCGCTGCGGATCGCCGCCGCCGGCACGCCGTTCCAGCTCAGCGTCTGGCAGCGGCTGGTCACCATCCCCTACGGCACGACGCTCAGCTACGGCGAGCTGGCGAGGGAGCTCGGCCGCCCCACCGCGGCCCGCGCCGTGGGCGCGGCCAACGGCGCCAATCCGGTGCCGATCATCGTGCCGTGCCATCGGGTGCTGGCCGCCTCCGGCGCCCTGACGGGCTTCGGTCTCGGGGGTCTGACTCGCAAGCGGCTCCTGCTGTCGCTGGAGTCGGGCCAGGGCGCGGCGTTCTGACGCGGCGGCGCGCTGCGCCGCGGGGCGCCGGTCGCTAGGCGGCGTGGACGCCGCAGGGTGCCGGGCGCTTCGCGCCGGGTTTCCCCCACCCACCCGCCCTTTTCCGCGCTGCGCGCGGGCGGGGTTGGGGCGGGGCGGCGCTTCGCGCGGAAAGCCGAGCGCGACGCCCGGCGCGCCTGCCGGCGCAGCCGGCACGGCACGACGCGGCCGGCACAGCGCGGCCGCCACGAAGCAGCAGCTGTGCCGCGGGGCGCCGCGCGCTTCGGGCGGCGCCCCGCGGGCCGGCCGGCCGCCGGAGGGGGCGTGTTACGGAAGGTCGATGCCCGGGGTCTGGCCCGCCAGGGCCGTGGCGCAGGGGCAGGTGCGGTGCTCGCCCGCCGGGAGGGCGGCGACGGCGTCGAAGAGGACGTCCCGCAGGCGGTCGACGTTCTGCGCGAAGACCTCGAGGACCTCGGCGTGCGAGACGCCCTCGCCGGCCTCGGCGCCCGCGTCGAGGTCGGTGACCAGGGCGAGCGAGGTGTAGCAGAGCTCGAGCTCGCGGGCGAGCGCGGCCTCCGGGTGGCCGGTCATGCCGACCACCGACCACCCCTGGGCCGCGTGCCAGCGCGACTCGGCCCTGGTGGAGAAGCGCGGGCCCTCGATGACGACCATGGTGCCGCCGTCGACCGCGTCCCAGCCGCGCCCCGCGGCGGCGGCCAGCGCCGCCTTCCTGCCCTCCGGGCAGTACGGGTCGGCCAGCGAGACGTGCACGACGCCCGGCCGCGCGCCGTCCGGCCGCGGCTCGCCGTCGAAGTAGGTGTTGACCCGGCTCCTGGTGCGGTCCACCAGCTGGTCGGGGATCAGCAGCGTGCCCGGGCCGTGCTCCGGCAGCAGCCCGCCCACGGCGCACGGGCCGAGCACCTGCCGCGCGCCCAGGGCGCGCAGCGCCCAGAGGTTGGCACGGTAGTTGATGCGGTGCGGCGGCAGGTGGTGCTCGCGGCCGTGCCGCGGCAGGAACGCCACCGCACGGCCGGCGAGGGTGCCGACGAAGAGCGAGTCGCTCGGTGCCCCGTACGGGGTGTTGACTGTGACCTCGGTCACGTCGTCGAGGAACGAGTAGAAGCCCGAGCCTCCGATGACCCCGATCTCCGCCCGCGGGCCCGTCATGCGGCGGAGGCGGTGCTGCCGGCGCTCTTCGTGGTCGACCCCGTCGAGGAGGACGACGACGTGGACGAGGAGGACGAGGAGGCGGACGACGAGGTCGAGGACGAGTCGCCGGCCTTCTCCGCCTTGCCACCCTTGTCGGCCTTGCCGGACGAGGACGCCGGGCTGCTGGACGACGAGGCGTTACGGCTGTCGTTGCGGTAGAAGCCGGAGCCCTTGAACACGATGCCGACCGCCGAGAACACCTTCTTCAGCCGCCCCTGGCAGCTGGGGCACTCCGTCAGTGCGTCGTCGGTGAACTTCTGCACCACCTCGAGACCCTCGTGGCACGCGGTGCACTGATACTGATAAGTCGGCACGAACTCCTCCTGGCACTCATGGTCATGGAGTGCTAACGACGCTCCATCGTGCAACATTCCGGGTGCGGAAGTCCACTGGCACCCCGCGGACGCTCACGCCGCCGGCCGTCGCCACTCCGGGCGCAGCCAGCCGGCGAGCTTGCCGCCCCGTCCCACCGCGATCAGCCGCCGCTCCACCGCCTCGCGCACCTCGTCCGTCGCCACCACGAGCAGTTCGTCGCCACGCCGCAGCACCGTGGTGGGGTCGGGGACGAAGCTGGCGCCGTCCCTGACCACCAGCGTGACGGCGGCCTGCGGCGGGAGCCGCAGCTCGGCCACCTCCACGCCGTGCATCCGGGAGGCCTGCGGGATCGACACCGAGAGCAGGTGCCCGCGCAGCCGTTCGAGCGGCGCCGACTCGATGTCCACGTCCACCGTCTTCTCGCCCTCGCCGATCCGCAGTCGCCGCGCCAGCCACGGCAGCGTCGGCCCCTGCGCCAGCGTGTAGACGACCACCAGCACGAAGACGACGCCGAAGATCCGGTCACTGTCCGGCACGTGCGCCACCACCGGGATGATGGCCAGCACGATGGGCACCGCGCCCCGCAGCCCGGCCCAGGACAGCAGCGCCTGTTCCCGCCACGGCCGGCGGAACGGCGTCAGGCAGAGCACCACCGACAGCGGCCGCGCCACGAGGGTGAGCACCCCGCCCAGCAGCAGCGCGGTCCCGACGTCGTCCCAGAGCACCCCGGGGTCGACCAGCAGTCCGAGCAGCACGAACAGGCCGATCTGCGCCATCCACGCCACGGCGTCCGCGAAGCCCCTGGTGGCCGGGCGGTGCGGCAGCGCGGCGTTGCCGAGCACGAGCGCGGCCACGTAGACGGCGAGGAAGCCGCTGCCGTGCAGCAGCGCGGCGCTCGCGTAGGCGAGCACGGCGAAGGAGAGGACGGCGATCGGGTAGAGGCCGGAGGCGGGCAGCGCGATCCCGCGGAGGGCGAGGGTGCCGAGCCGGCCGACGAGCAGCCCGACCGCGAGGCCGACCGCGAGCTCGAACGCCATCTCGACCAGCAGCACGTACCAGGCCACCTCCCCGTAGTGCTCGGAGAAGGCCACCACCAGGATGACGACGGGCGCGTCGTTGAAGCCGGACTCGGCCTCCAGGGTGCCGGTGAGCCGGCGCGGCAGCGGCACCCGGCGCAGCACCGAGAAGACGGCGGCGGCGTCGGTCGAGGAGACCACGGCGCCCATGATGAGGGCGGCCTGCCAGTCGAGGCCGACGAGGTAGTGCGCGGCGAGGGCCGTGACGCCGACGCTGACGCCGACGCCGAGCGTCGCGAGGACGGCCGCCGTGGGCAGCGCCGGCCTGATCTCCTGCCACCGGGTGGCGAGGCCGCCCTCCGCGAGGATGACGACCAGGGCCGCGTAGCCGAGCACCTGCGTGAGCTCCACGTCGTGGAACTCCACGCCCAGGCCGTCCCGGCCCAACATGACGCCGATCGCCAGGTAGAGCAGCAGCGAGGGGAGCCCGCTGCGCGAGGTCAGTCGGACCGCGGCGACCGCGACGAGCAGGACCAGGGCGCAGCCGAGCATCAGCTCGTTGAGGCGGTCGACAGTCAGCGGCGGGCCCTCGCTTTTCCGATCCGTGGCGTTCCGAGGCGAACCGGGTGCACCTTACAGCGACCCCAAATCAGTGCCTTTGCGGCGAATTTACCATCATATGAACGCGGCGGCCCGGGCTGCTGACTCCCCGTAGGCTCACCTCAGTGGCCGTATGTCTATGGTTGCTTCCAATCGCTCAGCTGCCCTGTGAAGGACAGACATGCCCGCCAAGAAGCCAAGGCGACGCGGTCGTCTGATCGTGATCGCGCTCGTCATGCTGCTCGTGGCCGGTGTCGGCTACGGCGCCTACTGGAGCATCAGCACCGTGCGGGCGTCCTACCCGCAGGTGTCGGGAGAGCTCGCGATCGAGGGACTGACCTCCGCGGTCGCCGTCCAGCGCGACGCCAACGGCATACCGCAGCTCTACGCGGACACGCCCGAGGACCTGTTCCGCGCCCAGGGGTACGTGCAGGCGCAGGACCGTTTCTACGAGATGGACGTGCGGCGGCACCTGACGGCGGGCCGGCTCTCCGAGATGTTCGGCGAGGAACAGGTCGAGACGGACGCGTTCCTGCGCACCCTCGGCTGGCACGACATCGCCCAACGGGAGTGGGACGAGCAGCTCTCCGACGAGACGAAGGGCTATCTGGAGGCGTACACGGCGGGCGTCAACGCCTACCTGGCGGAGCGGGACGGCGCCGAGCTCTCGGTCGAGTACGCGGCGCTCGGCCTCGTCAACGACTACGAGCCCGAGCCCTGGGAGCCCGTGGACTCGGTGGCCTGGCTGAAGGCGATGGCCTGGGACCTGCGCGGCAACATGCAGGAGGAGATCGACCGCGCCCTGCTCGCGCAGCGGCTCGGCCCGGACGAGATCGAGGAGCTCTACCCGCCCTACCCGTACGAGCGGAACGCGCCGATCGTCGCCGAGGGGGCGTCGGACGGCGCCACGGGCCAGGGCGGCACGGAGGGCTCGACGGGGCTCGGCGACGGCTCCACCGGGCTCGGTGACGGCTCCACGGGCCTGGGTGACGGCTCGGGCGACGCCTCCGGCATCGGGAGCGCCTACGAGGACGTGTCGACCCAGCTGGGCGCCCTCACCCGCACCCTGGACGAGATCCCGAGCCTCCTCGGCCCCGACGGCAGCGGCATCGGCTCCAACTCCTGGGTGGTCTCCGGCGACTACACCACCACCGGCATGCCGCTGCTGGCCAACGACCCGCACCTGGCGCCCTCGCTGCCCGGCGTCTGGTACCAGATGGGCCTGCACTGCAACGAGGTGAGCGCCCAGTGCCCGTTCGACGTCTCCGGCTTCACCTTCTCCGGGATGCCGGGCGTCGTCATCGGCCACAACCAGAACATCGCCTGGGGCCTGACCAACCTCGGCGCGGACGTGACGGACCTGCGCCTGGAGAAGCTCGAGGACGGCAACTACGTGATCGACGGCCGTCAGGAGCCGTACGAGACGCGCACCGAGGAGATCCGCGTCGCCGGCGGCGAGACCCGGGAGATCACCGTCAGGACGGTCGACGGCCGGCCCATCATCTCCGACCGCGACGAGCAGCTCGCCGGCGTCGGCGACAGCGCCCCGGTCGACACCGCGGCCCCCGACCGGGGCGAGGGCTACGCCGTCTCGCTCAGCTGGACCGCCCTGACGCCCTCCCGCACCATGGACGCCGTCTTCGGCCTCAACGCGGCCACCGACTGGGAGGAGTTCCGCGCCGCGGCCGCGGACTTCGCCGTGCCGTCCCAGAACCTGATCTACGCCGACACCGAAGGCAACATCGGCTACCAGGCGCCCGGCGCCATCCCGATCCGCGGCGAGGGCGACGGCCGCTACCCGGCCCCCGGCTGGGACTCCTCCTACGACTGGACGGGCTTCATCCCGTTCGAGGAGCTGCCGTCCGAGCTGAACCCGGAGCGCGGCTACATCGTCACCGCCAACCAGGCCGTGATCGACGAGGACGCCTACCCCTACATGCTCACCGACGACTGGAGCTACGGCACCCGCAGCCAGCGGATCGCCGACCTGATCGAGCAGACCATCTCCGACGGCGGCATGATCTCCATGACCGACATGCAGTCCATCCAGCTGGACAACAGCAACGAGATGGCCCGCAACCTGGTGCCCTACCTGCTGGACGTCGAGATCTCCGACCCCTACGTGCGCGAGGCCCAGGAGCTGCTCGTCGGCTGGGACTTCACCCAGGACGCCGACTCGCCGGCCGCCGCCTACTACAACGCCGTCTGGAGCAACCTGCTGCAGCTCGCCTTCGGCAACAAGCTCCCCAAGGAGCTGCGCGTCGAGGGCCAGTGCCTCCTGGTGCGCCCGGCCGACGAGTCGCAGCCGATCGAGGACCTCGACGGCAACACCCGGCTGGTCAACGAGTGCGGCGAGCGTTCCCCCGAGACGGCCCAGCCGGACGGCGGCGACCGCTGGTTCGAGGTCGTCGGCAACCTCCTGGAGGACCCGGAGAACGCGTGGTGGTCCACGCCCGCCACCCGCACCCAGGACGCCGCGGAGAACCGCGACCAGCTGCTGGCCCGCGCCATGCGCGACGCCCGCTGGGAGCTCACCGCCGAGCTCGGCAAGGACATCGACACCTGGAGCTGGGGCCGGCTGCACCGCCTGATGCTCAACAACCAGACGCTCGGCACCGAGGGCCCGGGGCCCGTGCAGTGGCTGCTCAACCGCGGCCCGTGGAACCTGGCCGGCGGCTCGGACGCGGTGGACGCCAGCGGCTGGAACGCGGCCGGCGGCTACGACATCACCTGGGTGCCCTCGATGCGGATGATCGTCAGCCTCGACGACTTCGACGAGTCCCAGTGGATCAACCTCTCGGGCGCCTCGGGCCACGCCTTCCACGCCAACTACACCGACCAGACGGAGCTGTGGGCCGACGGCGAGTACCTGCCGTGGCCGCACAGCGCCGACGCGGTGGCGGAGCGGACCCGGGACACCCTGACCCTGACGCCGACCAACACCGGCGGCTGACGCCGCCGAGTGCCTCACCGACGTGAACGGTTCACTCGACCGGGGTGAAGCGGTGCACGCCCTCCGGCGTGACCGCCGCCTGCACCGGCCGGTCGTGCGGCTCCCACGGCAGCGCGTCCACCAGCTCGTGGCCGTAGACGAGCGCCACCAGCGCCGGCCGCGCGCCGGCCGCCGTGATCCGCGCCAGCACCCGGTCGTAGGAGCCGCCGCCGCGGCCCATCCGCACCCCGCGGGCGTCCACGGCGAGGCCCGGCAGCAGCACCACGTCGGCCTCGGTCACCGCGTCCCGGCCCAGGCGCCGGCCGCCCGGCTGCAACAGCCGGATGCGGCCGGCGTGCTCCGCCTCCACGAGCCGGCCGGCGCCCTCGTACTCGGCCCAGTCCAGGTCGTCGTCGGGCAGCAGCACCGGCAGCAGCACCCGCACCCCGCGCGCCCGCAGCGTGGCGAGCAGCGTGGCGGTGCCGGGCTCGTGACCCACCGACACATAGGCCGCGACCGTGCGCGCCTCGGCCACCTCGGGCAGTTCGAGGGCGCGCTCGGCCAGCTCACGCGCCGCCTGCGCCACCTCGTCGTCCGCCATGGCGGCGCGCACCGCCAGCAGGTCGCGCCTGACCTCGCGCTTCTGCGCCACGATCTCCGGGCTCGCTTCCACTGTTACCGCCCACGCTCCCTTCACAAGTCTCCGGCGACCGTACCCAATCAGTCCCATTCACACGCATTCAGAGTCAATGCAAAACTGCTCATAACGTGACGTTCATCTGCATTCACCTGCAAAGTGCTCGGTCCAGGCACACTAGATGGATAAGGTGACCGCATGACGTCACCACGCCCCCGACTCAGCAAGGCCGTCATCCCCGTCGCCGGGCTCGGCACCCGGTTCCTCCCGGCCACCAAGGCCACGCCCAAGGAGATGCTGCCGGTCGTCGACCAACCGGCGATCCAGTATGTGGTGGAGGAGGCGACGGCCGCCGGTCTCACCGATGTGCTCATGATCACGGGGCGGAACAAGCGCCCGGTCGAGGACCACTTCGACCGCAACTACGAGCTCGAGGACGCGCTGCGCCGCAAGGGCGACGAGGAGCGCCTCTCCCGCGTCCAGGCCTCCACCTCGCTCGCCACCCTGCACTACGTCCGCCAGGGCGACCCCAAGGGCCTCGGCCACGCGGTGGCCTGCGCCGCCCCGCACGTCGGCGACCAGCCGTTCGCCGTCCTCCTCGGGGACGACCTGATCGACCCCCGCGACCCCCTGCTCACCACGATGATCGACGTGCAGACCGAGCGGGGCGGCAGCGTCATCGCGCTGATGGAGGTCGACCCCGAGCAGATCCACCTCTACGGCTGCGCCGCCGTCGAGCCCGTGACCGACGGCGTGATGCGGGTGACCGGCCTGGTGGAGAAGCCGAACACCGCCGACGCTCCCAGCAACTACGCGGTCATCGGCCGGTACGTCTTCGACCCCGGCGTCTTCGACGTGCTCGCCAAGACCCCGCCCGGGCGCGGCGGCGAGATCCAGCTCACCGACGCGCTGCAGACCATGACCACCAAGGACGTGCCCGGCGGCCCGGTGCACGGCGTCGTCTTCAAGGGCCGCCGCTACGACACCGGCGACCGCGCCGACTACCTGCGTTCCATCGTCCGGCTCGCCTGCGAACGCCCGGACCTCGGCCCCGAGTTCCGCACCTGGCTGCGCGCGTACGTGGCCGAGGAGATGCCGGCTCTCGACTGACGCCGCGACTGACACACTGTCCGTCATGTGGTCAGTCGACGAACATCTGGCGGACATCCTGCGATCGGTCCGGCCGCTCGCCCCCATCGAGCTCCCGCTGCTCGACGCGGCCGGCTGCGTGCTCACCGAGGACGTCACCGTGTCCGCCGCGCTGCCGCCGTTCGACAACAGCTCGATGGACGGCTACGCGGTGCGCGTCGCCGACGTCGAGGGTGTCACCGAGGAGTTCCCCGCCGTCCTCGGCGTCGTCGGGGACGTCGCGGCCGGCAGCGGCAACCTGCCGACCGTCGGCCCTGGACAGGCGGCCCGGATCATGACCGGCGCCCCCGTCCCGCCCGGCGCCCAGGCCGTGGTGCCGGTGGAGTGGACGGACGGCGGCACCGGCGGCGGCCCCGCGAGCGCCATGGCCCCCGGCGCCCCGGGCCCCGAGGTCCGCGTCCACCGGCCGGTCACCGAGGGCCAGCACATCAGGCCGCGCGGCAGCGACGCGGCGGCCGGCGCCCTCGCGCTGCCCGCCGGCACCGTGCTCGGCCCGCCCCAGCTCGGGCTGCTCGCCGCGCTCGGCCGCCCGGCCGTGCCCGTCCGCCCGCGCCCCCGGGTCGTCGTGCTCTCCACGGGCAGCGAACTGACCGCGCCCGGCGAGCCGTTGGAGCCCGGCCGGATCCACGACTCGAACAGCTTCGCGCTGGCCGCCGCCGCCCAGGCCGCCGGCGCCGTCGCCTTCCGGGTGGCCGCCGTCGCCGACGACGCGGCCACGCTGCGCGCCGTGCTGGAGGACCAGCTGGTGCGGGCCGACCTGGTCGTCACCAGCGGGGGCGTCAGCGTCGGCGCCTACGACGTGGTCAAGGAGGCGCTGGAGCGGGAGTCCGGGATCGAGTTCCGCCGGCTCGCCATGCAGCCGGGCAAGCCGCAGGGGTTCGGGCTGCTCGGCCCCGCCGGCGTCCCGCTGTTCGCGCTGCCCGGGAACCCGGTCAGCTCCTACGTCTCCTTCGAACTGTTCGTCCGCCCCGCGCTGCGGGCCATGGCGGGGCTCCCGGCCGAGGACCCGCACCGCCCGCGCGTCCGGGCCCTGCTGGTCGCCGACGCCCCGCTCGCCTCACCGCCGGGCCGCCGTCAGTTCCTGCGCGGCGCCTACAACCCGGCAGCGCCCGGCGAGCCGCTCGGCACGGTCGCGCCGGTCGGCGGCGCCGGCTCGCACCTGCTGGCCGCCCTCGCCCGCGCCGACGCGCTGGTCGAGGTCCCGGAGGACCTGACCGAGGTCGCCCCCGGGACCGAACTGACGGTGGTGCTGCTGGGCTGAGCCGGGGAGTACCGTAGCTCCTCATGAGCGCCCCTCATCTCACCCATGTCGACGCCCAAGGCGCCGCCCGGATGGTCGACGTGTCGGAGAAGGCCGTCACCACGCGCACCGCACGGGCCACCGGGCGGGTGCTGGTGTCGCCCGAGGTCGTCGGCCTGCTGCGGGACGGCGCCGTGCCCAAGGGCGACGCGCTCGCCACCGCCCGCATCGCCGGCATCATGGGCGCCAAGCGCACCCCTGAACTGATCCCGCTCTGCCACCCGCTGGCCCTCTCCGGCGTCCGGGTCGAGCTGACCGTCGCCGACGACGCGGTGGAGATCGCCGCCACCGTCCGCACCACCGACCGCACCGGCGTGGAGATGGAGGCGCTGACGGCGGTCAGCGTCGCCGCGCTGACGGTGGTGGACATGGTCAAGGCGGTCGACAAGGGCGCCGTCATCTCGGACGTCAGGGTCGAGGAGAAGACCGGCGGCGCGTCGGGCGACTGGAGCCGCCAGCGATGACGCCCCCGCCGACACCCGCCCCCTACCGCGCCCTCGCCCTCACCGCCTCCAACCGCGCCGCGGCCGGCGTCTACCAGGACACCACGGGCCCGCTGCTCGCCGAGGCCCTGACCGACCTCGGCTTCGCCACCCAGGGCCCGCTCGTCGTCCCGGACGGCGAACCCGTGCTGGCCGCCCTGCGGGACGCCGTGGCCGCCGCCTACGACGTGGTCCTGACCACCGGCGGCACCGGCCTCAGCCCCACCGACCGCACCCCCGAGATGACCCGCGCCGTCCTCGACCGGGAGATCCCCGGCATCCCCGAGGCCATCCGCGCGGCGGGGATCGCCAAGGTGCCGACCGCCGCCCTCTCCCGCGGCCTGGCGGGCGTCGCCGACCGCACCCTGATCGTCAACCTCCCGGGCTCGCCCGGCGGGGTGCGCGACGGCCTCGCCGTGCTGCGTCCGCTGCTGCGGCACGCCGTCGACCAGCTGCGCGGCGGCGACCACCCGAGATGAACGTTCCCACCTGGCCCGTCGAGCTGGTCGACGACCACGTCGGCCTGAGGCCCATCAGACAGCGCGACCACCGCGCCTGGCGCGAGATCAACCAGCGCAACCGCGACTGGCTGCGCCCCTGGGAGGCCAGCATCCCGCCCCCGCCGCCCGGCCATGTGCCGCCGCGGCGGCCGACGTTCCGGCAGATGGTCAGGCACCTGCGCAACGAGGCCCAGGCCGGCCGCATGTTGCCGTTCGTCGTGACCCACCAGGGGCGGCTCGTCGGGCAGTTGACGGTGGCCGGCATCACCTGGGGTTCGATGTGCGCCGGTCACGTCGGCTACTGGATCGACCGCGCGGCCGCCGGCCGCGGCATCATGCCGACGGCGGTGGCGCTGGTCACCGACCACTGTTTCCTCACGCTCGGCCTGCACCGGATCGAGATCTGCATTCGCCCGGAGAACGCCCCGAGCCGGCGCGTGGTGGAGAAACTCGGCTTCCGCGAGGAGGGTCTGCGCCCCCGTTATCTCCATATCGACGGCGCCTGGCGCGACCACCTGGTCTTCGCCCTGACCGCGGAGGAGGTCCCCGAGGGCCTGCTGACCCGCTGGCACGAGGCCCAGCGCACCCCCCAGAAATAAAACACGCATTCGAATACTTCCGGCGGGCCGTTACCTCCCTGATAACAATCCGAAGAAATACCCGGGATGACGGCCTGATCGTGCGACACACCGCACCATTTGGCAGATGGACTCCCGCAAACCCCTCTACGGTGTGAGCGTGAGCAGCAGTGGCCTCATCTTCGCAATGATCGTCGGGGCCTGGGCCGCGTATCTCGTGCCGATGTGGCTCCGCAGGCAGGACGAGCTCAACGAGGCCCGCCCGACGGAACGCTTCAGCACCGCCATCCGGCTGCTGACGCGCAGACGCGCGTCGGAGGAGTCGGCGGAGGGGGAGACGCCGGAACCGGCCGCCGACGACGCCGTGCCAGCGGCGGACGCGCACTCGGACGTCGAGGCCGACGTCCGGGCCTTCGCCGAGCCCGTCGCCGACGACCACCCCGCGCCCGCCCCGGCCCCGGCCCCGGCGCCCGCCCCGAGCGGCCGCGCCAAGGTCCTCGCCAGACGCCGCAGAACCACCATGGTCCTGCTGCTCGCCTTCACCCTCGGCGGCATCGTCACCCTCACCGCCGGCACCCGCTTCGTCTGGCTGCCCGCGATCCCGGCCGTGCTCCTCACCGCCTACGTCGTCCACGTGCGCCGCCAGGAGCGCCTCCGCTACGCCGTCGCCCTCGACCGCCGCCGCGCCGAGGAGGCCGCCCGCCGGCTCCGCCAGCGCACGCAGGCGAGCACGGCCGCCAGGCCGGAGAAGCCGTCCAAGGCCATCGTCGAGCAGACCGACCACGCCGAGTGGGTCGACCAGCAGCGCCGCCGCACCCCGGCCCTGGACGACGAACCCCAGAGCTGGGACCCGGCGCCGGTCCCCCTGCCCACCTACGTCAACGCGCCGGTCGCCCCCCGCACCAACCGCGGCATCGACCTGGAGGCCCCCGACACCTGGTCCGCCGCCCGCTCCACCACGGCGGCGACCCCGAACCCCGCCGCCACCCCGCAGCCGGGCCCGCAGCGCACGCCCCTCTTCGACCAGTACGCGGACCCCGACGACGACCGCCACCGCCGCGCCTCCGGCGAGTGACCACCCCCCTGAACGGATTTCGGTCCGCCCCGTCCCGGGTGCTACAGTTTCCGAGTCGCAAGGGCCTGTAGCGCAGCCTGGTAGCGCATCTCGTTCGCAACGAGGGGGTCAGGGGTTCAAATCCCCTCAGGTCCACCGGCAAGGGCCGTTCCCAGTACCAGGTGGAACGGACAGACGGGAGCCCCCGCCGATCTCGATCGGCGGGGGCTTTCGCGTGCGTGCGTGCGGGCGGCGAAGCGCGGCAGCAACGGCTCTCCGGCAGCGGCGGCCGGGACTACGCGCCGTGCGGGGGCGAAGGTTGCTCCCGCAGGGAGTCGCGCAGTCGTAGCAGTTCGCGGCGGCGGGACCGCGCCCGCACGAGGAGCACTCCGGCGGCGGCGACGAGGACGGCACCGCCCGATGCCACCGCCAGCACCCCGGCCTGGTGGGTGCCGCGCGCGGCGGCCAGCACCGTCCCGGCGACGCCGGTCACGGTGGTCACCACCAGCGCGAGCCGGGCCCCCAGCACCCGGTCCCGGGCGAACAGCGGCCGCCGCCGGCACAGGACCCAGCCGGCGAAGACAGCCCACGCCAGCCCGACACCGACCAGCCCGCCGAACGCCACCTGCGTGCGGGTGGGCAGCGGGCCCGGCTCAGTGGCCCACAGCAGCGCGACCAGCGCCGCTCCACACCCTCCCGTCAGCCCCACGGCGACGTGCCGCATCCGCGAGCTCAGTGACGCCTCCGCCGCCAGCGCGTGCCTCAGTTCCTCAGGCGCCTCCCGGCGTGTCCTGTGGTCGCGCTCGCTCATGCCTCGTGTCCCCTCTCGACCAGGACGTCTCGCAGCAGACGTCGGGCGCGGTGCAGCCTGCTCTTCACGGTGCCGGGCGGCACCCCGAGGATCTCCGCGACGGTGGCCAATGGCAGGTCCTGCAAGTGGAACAGGATCAGCACCTCGCGCTCCGGGGGCGGCAGCCAGGACAGGCCGGCTTCGATCTCCACGGAGTTCAGTACGCGGTCGGGTGAGTCGCCCCCGTCGGCGACACCGGCGTCCGCCACCGCCGGGACCTCCACAGCCGTGTACGCCCGCCGCAGGTGATCGGTCACCGCGCGCCGGGCGATGACGAACAGCCACGCGGCGAACCGCTCCGGCTGCCGCAGGCGCGGCAGTCCACGCACCGCGGCGACCCACACTTCCTGGACGACGTCATCCGCGACGTGCGAGGAGCCCACCATGCCCCGCACGTAGCGCCACAGCGGCGGATGCCAGAGGCGCACCAACTCGTCGAACGCCTCCCGCTCCCCGAGCTGGCAGCGCACCACCAGCAGCTCGCCGCGCCTGTCCTCGTCCATCGACACCTCCGGGTCCCCGCCTCGCGTCACCAGGACAGTCGGCGGCCGGGACAGAAAGGTTCACGGGCTCCGCACCGGGCGCGATTCCGGCGTACAGGGAGCTGACGAGCCGTCGTGGCCGGCGCGGGGTGGTGCTTCGTCGAGTTCCGCGGTCCGGCCCGCGGACGACGGGTGGAGACTGTGAGCACGACCCCGCCGGCCCGTTTCTGAGGGACGTTCCGCTGCTTGTAGGTTCGCAGAGGACGTGACCGCAGGCAGGTGAGGGTGGTGGAGCGGTGAGTGCGCCAGGGATCGGGCCCCGGCTGGGGGCCGTGCTCGTGTTCGGCTCTTCGGCGGCCGTACTGGTCGTCGAGTTGGTGGCGTTGCGGCTGCTGGCGCCGTACGTCGGACTGACCATGGAGATGAACACCATGGTGATCGGCATCGCGCTGTCGGCGATCGCGTTCGGGTCGTGGGCCGGCGGGCGCGCCGCGGACGCGGTGGCGCCGCGGCGGACGCTCGGCCCGCTGCTCGCGCTGTCGGGGGTGGCGGTGGCGGTGACGCCGGCCCTGGTGCGGCTGGTCGGCGAGGCCGGAGGCTCCACGGCGCTGTTCGTCGGCGGGGCCTGCCTGTTCGTGCCGGCGGCGCTGTTGACGGCGGTGACGCCGATGGTGACCAAGCTGATGCTGACCGACCTGGCGGTGACCGGCACGGTGGTGGGGCGGCTGTCGGGGATCGGCACGGCGGGCGGTATCGCCGGCACCGTGCTGACCGGCTTCGTGCTCATCTCGTTGGTGCCGGTCAGCGTGATCCTGATCGGGCTCGGGGTGCTGCTGGTGCTGACGGGGGTGCTGGTCGACGCGTCGATGCGGGACTGGCGGCGTGGCCGGCGGGCGCTGGTGGCGAGCGTGGTCGTGGGCGGCAGCGTCGCGGGGAGCGCTGCGGTGCCGAGTGGCTGTGACGCGGAGACGCGGTACCACTGCGCGCGGGTGGTCGCGGATCCGGCGCGCGAGAGCGGCCGGACGCTGGTCCTGGACGGGCTGCGGCACTCGTACGTGGACCTCGACGATCCGGAGCACCTGGACTTCGGCTACGTACGCGCGATCGCGTCGGTGATCGACACGGCGTACCCGGCGGGTGAGGCGCTGGACGCCTACCACCTGGGCGGGGGCGGCCTCTCGATACCCAGTTACCTGCGCGCGGTGCGGCCCGGCTCCAGCAGCGTGGTGTCCGAGATCGACCCGGGGGTGGTCGACGTCGACCGGGCGTGGCTGGGCGCGGAGACGGGCGATGACCTGCGGGTGCGGGTGGAGGACGGCCGGATGGGCCTGCGGCGGATCGACACCGACTCCCGGGACCTGGTCGTCGGTGACGCGTTCGGGGGGATCAGCGTGCCGTGGCACCTCACCACCCGGGAGGCGATCGCGGACGTGGAGCGCGTGTTGCGGCCCGGCGGCGCCTACGTCGTCAACATGATCGACCACGGCGAGCTCGCGTTCGTCCGGGCCGCCGTCGCCACGCTGTCCGAGGAGTTCGAGTACGTCGCGGTGGCCGCGGACCGGCGGGCCTTCGACGACGGGACCGGCGGCAACTTCGTGGCCGCGGCCTCGGACCGGGAGCTCGACGTGGCGGCGTGGGGGGAGCGCTTCACCGAGCGCGGGAACCTTCGTCCCGGCGAGCGGTGGGAGATCCTCAGCGGCGCGGAGGTCACGGAGTGGGTCGGCGACGCCCAGGTGTTGACCGACGACTTCGCGCCCGTCGACCAGCTGCTCACGCCGTACGCGACGCCCGCGAGGCGGTGACGCCGCGGCAGGAGCCGGCGTGGCGGGCCGCGGCGCGGGTGCCGCTGCGCGGCGGCGGGGCCGTGTGGTTCAAGGCCAATCCGCCGGGGTCCGCGTTCGAGCCGGCGTTGGCGCGGGAGTTGCCGCGTTGCCCGGCCGGCTCGTCGAATATCTGACGGTTGGGGCGGGGCTCGGTCTTGGCCCCGGGGAGGCGGCGGCGTTGCGCCGGCTCCTGCCGACGTTCGCCGAGTGGTGCGGTCGGCTCGTGGACTCGCCCGTGCCGGACGCCGTGGCGCGGGTGCGGGACGCGTATCTGGAGCCGTGGGCGGGCGACGGGCTCGGGCTGGCCGACACGTGGGGGCGGGTCTTCCCCGACGTGCGGCTCCCAGGCGGCGCCGCCGCCCGCTGGCTCCGTCAGCGGGCCGCCGCCCTCGCCGCCGCCGCGCGGACCGCGTCGAGCTCCGCGTACATGACCGCGCCGGGGCACTCGGTCTCCATCCAGTCCTGGTGGCCGCTGACGACGCTGACGTCGCGCTCCGCGCCGCTGACGGGGTTGACGAACCGGGTCTGGCCCTGCGGGTCGAGCCCGTGGAAGCGGCTCAGCAACGCGACGAGCGTGACGAGGGAGTCGCGGGCCGCGTCGGTCGGCGGCTGGTCGACCAGGGTGCCGAGCAGGGCGATGCCGACGTTGCCGGAGTTCATGCCGCCGACGTGGCTGGCGGTGACCGCGTTGCCCTCGGCGTCGTGGGCCGGGATGCCGTCGTCGCCCGTGTAGTGCCCCTCGTAGATGAGGCCCTCACGGTCGATCAGGAAGTGGTAGCCGATGTCGGTCCAGCCGTTGGTCTGGATGTGGAAGGTGTAGATGGCCCGCACCTCGGCGGCGGCGTCGGTGTACTCGTTGGTCGTCGCCGTGTGGTGGACGGTGATGGCCTGCACGGGGTAGTACGTCAGCGGCCCGATCGGCTCACCGTTCTCGTCGAACCGCAGGGACTCGTCCGCGCCCCACTCGGCCCGGGAGAGGTACCGCGTGCCGCGCATCCGCTGCGGCGAGTCAGGGACGCGCTGGCTGCGCGGGGTGCCGCGTTCGGTGTCGACGGCGAGGCCCGGGGCGTCCTGGACCCCGTCGGGGAGGCGCAGTTCGAAGCGGGAGGCGCCGTGCGCGGCGACGAGCGTGGCGCCCTCGTTGGCGCGGCCGCAGTCGGCGGCCGGGTTCAGGGGCTGCCAGTCGGTGGTGGCCCCGGCGGCCTCGGCGTCGGCGTCCGGGAAGCGGATGGCGGCCTCGGAGCCGTCGGCGGGCAGGCGGAGGCCCACGTAGCTGAGGGGGAAGCCGACGGCCGCCTCCGTGGCGCCCGAGGTGTCCTCGGTGCGGGTCGTGGCGAACCGCTCGGTCGGGCCGGTGTCGTCGGCGGGCGCGTCGTTCGGCGCGTCGTTCGGCGCGTCGTCGTCGCCGGAGCCGGTGACCGCGAAGACGGCCGGGGTCAGCACGCCGGCGGCGGCGACGCCGCTCGCGGCGCCGATCACGGCGCGCCGTGGCAGGCGGGACGGCTGGCGGTGGGTGGGCGGTATGGGGTCGGTGTGGGGTGTTCGCACCTTGGGGATGCTAGGCCGCGAACGCGCCGGTTCGGCACGAGGGCCCCCGCCGCGCGAAAGAGCTCCACCGTCTCTCCACGGTCTGGTCCGGACCTTCATCGGCGCTCCGTGTCCGGGCGCCCGCTCGGACCGGCACCCGGTCAGTCGGCGGGTCGGCTCGCGCGCATCCGGCCGACGGGGGGCGGGTCGGCGTGCAGCAGCGGGGTCGTGGGGCGCGGCAGGCCGTACATGGCGTAGAGGCGGTGGCGGATGCGCTCGGTCGGGTACTGGTCGGCGTAGACGGCGGTCTTGAAGATCACGCCCTCCAGGACGCTCCGCAGCAGCACCTCCTCCAGCGCCGGGTCCTCCGCGCCCCGGGCGGCGAACAGGTCGCGCAGGCCGTCCTCCAGGCTCAGCAGCCGCTCCTCCTTGCGGGCCTCGGCGGCGGCGAAGAGGGGATGCGTGGCCGGGTTGACCACCAGGCTGAGCGCCATGCGCTGCACGCCGACGGTGGTGGCCGCGGCGTGCAGGATGGCGTCGATGATCGCGGCGAGGCGCTCGTCGGGGGTGCCGGTCACGTCGAGGACGCCGGCGACGCCGTCGAGGTAGCGGTCGAGGAGCTCGTCCACCAGTCTTTGCTTGCCGGGGAAGTAATAGGTGATCAGGCCCCGGGAGACGCCGGCGCGGGCGGTGATGTCGGAGATGGTGGCCTCGTGGTAGCCCTTCTCGGCGAAGACCTCGAGGGCCGCGGCGAGGATCCGCTCCCGCGACTGTGCCCGCATCTCCTCGTTGGTCTCCACGGATCGTGGTGACACTCGGCTACCCCATTCCCACTGTTCCGGCTCTCGCTCTCCCGCGTCTCCCATTGTCGCGCCTCCCCCGCCGGCACTCTGCGTGACGGCGACGGAAGCCCGTTGCCCCGTGTACTGGATGGCTGTACAGTCAACCTGACCGACGGGGGGCGACGGTCCTCGGCTGGCGAGACGGCCTCCCGCCCTGCCCGAGGACCGTCGACACGTCCAGCTCCCCCTGCGGTGCGCAGAACTTTCACGATCGCAAGGAGCAAGGAGCCCACACGGTGGCGAGCAAGGAAGAACTCAAGGCGGCGATCCACGCGGCCTTCGACTCCGCGGTTCCCGACGGCGCGAGCTACACCAAGGTGTACGCGTCGGACATGAGGCAGCGGAACTACATCGTGTTCAGCAGCACGAAGGTCTACAACTACGCGGTGGGCTTCAGACCGGGCGGCACGGAGCTGGTGATCGTCCCGGTCGACGAGGAGAACGGGACCGTCACGCCCGGCACCCCGGTGCGGATCACCGACGCCAACCGCGGCAACGTGAAGAAGCGGGACCTCCAGGGCCGGTTCCACGTCGCGACGACGGACGGGCAGAAGTTCCGCTTCGTCGTCATACCTTCGGTGCCCAGGATCACCTCGGCCTTCTACCAGCTGCCGGTGGACCAGAAGGAGGAGTACGAGGCGTTCCAGGCGGTCAAGGAGCTCATCTGCGGCTGACGCTCCCCCGGGGCCCGCCCGTCGGGAGGGGCGGGCGGGACCCCGGTGACGGTGGTCAGTCGATCTGGAGGAGGGCGCCGGTGGTGTTGGCGCCGGGTTGGGCGATCCCGCCCGGCTTGGCGGCCGCGACCAGGGCGTCACGCACCTCGGCCGGCGTGGCCCCCGGATGGTCCGCGAGGTGGAGCGCGGCGGCCCCGGCGACGTGCGGCGCGGCCATGGACGTCCCGGACCAGGACCGGCTGGCGGTGTCGGACGAGTACCAGGCCGAGACGATGTCCGTGCCCGGGGCGTAGATGTCCACGACCGGGCCGATGTTGGAGAAGCCGGAGCGGGCGTCGGTGTTGGTGCTGGACGCGACGGTGATGGCCTCCGTCACCCGGGCCGGCGAGTAGCTTCCGGCGTTGGCACCGGTGTTGTTGCCGGCGGCGACCACATAGGTGACGCCGGACGCGATGGAGGCGCGGACCGCGTCGTCGATCAGGCCGTTGGCGCCGCCGGTCAGGCTCATGTTGGCGACGGCCGGCCCCTCGGCGTTGGCCGTCACCCACTCGACGCCGGCCACGATGGACGTGGTGGTGCCGGTGTTGTTGTCGTCGAGGACCCGGACCGAGACCAGGTCGGCGGCCTTCGCGACGCCGTAGCTCGTGCCGCCCGCGGTGGCGGCGACGTGGGTGCCGTGGCCGTAGCCGTCGTTGCCGCCGCTGCTCCACCGGTCGTAGCCGAACGCGGCGCGCCCGCCGAAGTCGACGTGGCCGTACCGGATCCCGGTGTCCAGGACGTAGACGGTGACGCCCTCGCCGCCGCCGTCGTCGGGGTAGGTGTAGGAGCGGTCGAGGGGCAGGTTGGGCTGGTCGACGCGGTCGAGTCCCCAGGAGGGCGGGCTCGGCTGGGTGGCCGCGCCGCGCACCAGGCGGTCCTGGGTGACGGAGCGGACGGCCGGGTCGGCGGCCAGCTCCCGGGCCTCGGCCTCGGTGGCGGTGACCGCGAGGCCGTTGAGGGTGAGCGGGAAGGCGTCGGTGACCTCCGCGCCGTGCCGCTCGGCGACGCGCTCGGCGCCGGCTTGGTCGGCACGGACGGCGGCCGGCTCGCGTAACCGGACCAGGTAGCTGCCGGCGACGGCGTCGGGCGCGCCGGCGTGGACGATGCGGCCCTGCGGCGGGCCGGGGGCCCCGGCGGCGGCCGGCGCGGCGAGCGCGCCGAGGCCGAACACGAGGGCGAGGGCCGCGGCGCCGCTCAGGGCGCGCCCACGGAGCTTGCGCTTCGCTGTCACAGCGAGGGTTTCCTTTCGTCGCTTCTAGTCATGCACCTGCCAGCCCGCAGAGTGACGGCGGGGACAGCGGCGCACAAGGGGGCGGTCGGGGCCCACGGTCGGAGGCGGCCGAAGGCAAGCCCGCGCACATCGGGGTGTCACCGGGCCGTGCCATGATGATCGCCGCTCAAGAGTGGGGAGATCATGGAGAGTTGGAGACAACGCGGCACACTGGTGTCCGCCGGTGTGGCATTGGTGCTGACATTGGGCGCCTGCGGTGGTGGCGGGAGGAGCGAGGAGCCGCGCGACGACGCCGAGCCGAGCGGATCGGCTGCCGCCGAAGGGCCGAACCTGGCGGACATGGAGGCCGAGGAACTGCTGCGGCTGGCCGACGAGACGCTGCGGGGCGCGGCGTCCTACACCACCGACATGTCGCAGGAGATCCAGGGGACCAGCGTCCCCTCCGGCAACAGCCTGTTCGCGACGGACGAGCGGTGCACCAGCGGCCTGTACACCGCCGAGGGCCACGTCGAGGTGACCCGGGACGCCGACGATCTCTGGGTGCGGATGTCCCCCGAGATGCTGGCGCTGATCTTCGACGAGGCGCGGGCGGAGGAGTTGGCCAACCAGTATCTGCATGGTTCCGCGGACGACCCGAGCCTGGCGGACTGGGCCGAGATGTGCGAGCGGGGCGGTCTGCCGGCGGCGCTGCTCGACGGCCAGCCGGCGGAGGACGGCTTCGAGACGACCAGCCTCACGGTCGAGGCGGCGAGCGAACACCACGGCACGCCGGTGGTCACCGTGCGGCGCGAGGAGTCCGGCGATGCCGGTGGGGTGACGAGCACCGTGCTGATCGCCGCCGAGGGCGAGCCCTATCCGCTCCGGGCCACCACGGAGATGGCGTTCGACGGCATGGACACGATGGTGAACGTCATCGACTACGGCCGGTTCGACGCCGAACTGCCCTTCCAGCGCCCCAACGACAACTTCGTGGTGGAGATGGCCGAGTTGGACGGGGCTGTGCCGCAGTCATGACCGCGCCCGCCGCCCCGCCGCTGCGACCGACCCGTCTCGGTGTCGAGGCGCTGTTCCCGGAGTTGACCGGGCTCGCGCGGGAGACGACGTTGCTTTGCCCGCGGATCGGGGAGCCGGGGGTGCGGGACAGTTCGGTCGGCGGTCCGCTGCTGTGGCCGGCGGACGAGCCGTGGCCGATGTGCGGCGCCGAGGGGCACTACGAGCCGCTGCGGAGGCCCACCGAGGTGGTGGGGCCCGAGCCGGTGGCGATGGTGCCCGTGGTGCAGCTGTACGCGAGGGACGTGCCGGAGTTGCCGTTCCCGGCGGGCACGGACGTGCTCCAGGTGGTGTGGTGCCCACTGCTCCACGACGACGGGATCGACGCGGTGTCGCCGCGGCTGTACTGGCGCGACGAACGGGCCGTCGGCGCGGGGACGTTGCGGTCGGACCGGCCGGAACCGTACACGGCCGACGAGGACTTCGTGCCGCGGCCCTGCACGGTGACCCCGACCCGGGCCGTCGAGTACCCGAACGGGGACCTGCCCGAGGGGCTTGGCGAGGCGCTGACCGACCGGTTCGACGAGGTCGAGCGGCGGTTCGGGGTCTCCTACTTCGACGCCGCCACCACGATCCAGAGCAAGGTCGGCGGCTACCCCGGCTGGACGCAGGCGCCCGACTGGCCCACGTGCCGCTGCGGTCGCCGGATGGCGCACCTGCTCAGCGTCACCGCGACGGAGACCGGCCCGTGGCACGGGGACGACGACGCGGACGCGGGCCACGGCATGGACATGGGGGACCTGGGCGGGGTGTACCTCTTTGTCTGCACCACCTGCCCCGACCGGCCGTTCGCGCACCGGTACGACTGCTGACGGCTGGTCGGCCGCGCTACCGCAGGGTGAAGTCCGTCTCGTGGGTGGCCTCGACGCAGTAGCGCTGCCAGGTGGCCTGCCGGTCGGGGCCGTCGCCGGGGACGGCGCAGACCTCGACGTGGAAGGCGGTGGGGTCGACGGCGACCATCTTGGTGAACTGGTCGGTCTCGTAGTTGATCTGGGCCTCGGCGGCGCCGCCGCCGGTGACCTGGACGGTGACGCGGTCGCCCGGTTCGCCGGTCAGGATGCGGCCCCAGACGGCCTGGCAGCGTGGGTTGTAGCGGATGTCGAGCGTGGCCGGGTTGGACTCGGTGGGCCGGTGCGAGCCGGCGTCCGCGCCGCAGTCGGTGGACTCCGGGCTGCGGCCGTCGCAGTCCGTGCCGGGGCAGGTGGGCGGCGGGTCCTCGGCGATGAGGCGTTCGGTCACAGCTGTCACCACGGTGGTCACCACCGTGGCGGCGGCGAGCGTGATCAGGGTGTTGCGGAGGACGTGCTGCCGGAAGCCCTGCCACGCCCTCGTCAGCCGCCCGCCGGCCGGCCCAGGACCGGGCTCCGGGTCAGTTGTGCTGCTCATGCCATCTCCCCCACCCGCGGAATCCCCTCCTCCGGGTGTTACCCGCCATGCGCGGACCGCGACAGCACGTTCGCGCCAATCGTGAGCGGCGATGATGGGCGGATGACGGAGCGCGAGTGGTGGTGGCCCGCCGGTCCCGGCGAGGTGGGGTGGTTGTTGGTGCGGACGCCGCTGATGGCGCGGGAGCTGCCGGGGTTCGACGCCGCGGCGGCCCCGGAAGGGCCCGGTGAGCTGTTCGCGGCCTGGCTGGCGGAGGCGGTGGCGGCCGGGGTGCTCGATCCGCACGCCATGACGCTGGCGACGGTCGGCCTCGACGGGGTGCCGGACGCACGGGTCGTGGCGCTGCGCAACGTGGACGTGGCGGGCGGCGGTTGGGTGTTCGCGGCGAGCTCCGACAGCCCGAAGGGGCGGCAGTTGACGACCCGGGCGGTGGCCGCGATGACGTGTTACTGGCCGGCCCAGGGGCGGCAGGTGCGGCTCCGGGGGCGGGTGGAGACGGCACCGGCGGAGGTGGCGGCGGCCGAGTTCCGGAAACGGTCGCCGCGCAGCCGGGTGGCCGGGCTCGTGGCGCGGCAGAGCGAGCCGCTGGAGTCGACGGCCCGGTACGAGGCCGCGGCGGCGGAGGCCGAGCGGCGCCTGGCCGCCGAGCCGGACGCGGTGCCGCCGGGGCACTCGGTGTACGCGCTGTGGGCCGACGAGGTCGAGTTCTGGCAGGGCGACGCGGGCCGGCGGCACGTGCGCCTGCGGTACCGCCGCGCGGCCGGCGGGGCGGGGTGGCGGCGCGAGCTGCTGTGGCCGTGAGGCGATCCGGATCGGCGTCAAGGCCGCGCCGTCACGTCCATCACTTGGGGTGAGGGTACGGTCATATGGAGGGATCACATCCCCCGTCTCGACCATTCTGGCGTCCATGGGAGTACTGATGACCGAGCGCCCGCAGGAGATCCAGGCGACCTCGGACAACTGGTGGTGCCCGCCGGAAGAGGGCTGGACGTACGACCAGGTCAAGGACGTCGAGCTCCCGTTCGACTGGGAACTGGTGGACGGAGTGATCGTGGTCCGGGGACAGACGCCGCACTGGCACGACATGGTGAAGGGCGAGATCTTCCGCGCCCTGTCCTCGGCCGGGCCGAAGGCCTACGCTGTCCGGGTCGAGACCTGCGTGTTGGTGGACGAGCGGAACGTCATCAAGCCGGACGTCGTCGTCTTCGAGAAGCGGGGCCTTGATCCCTTCACCATGGAGTGCGTGCCCGTGGCGAGCGTCCGGCTGGCCGTGGAGGTCGTCTCCCCTGGTTCGAAGCGGCGGGACCAGTGGCTGAAGCCGGCGATCCTGGTCGAGGCCGGCGTGCCGCACTACTGGCGTGTCGAGCGTGACCGGGAGAACCTTCCGGTGGTTCACGAGTACCGGATCGATCCGGACACCGGGGCCTACATCCCCGCCCACGAGTACGCAATCCACCGGGAGAAGCTGAGCGCGGAGAAGCCGTTCCCCATCGATATCGATCTGCGGGCCCTGATCGAGTTCTAGCCCGTCCTAGCCCAGGACGCGTACCGGCTCGCCGGCCAGGTAGGCGGTGATGTCGGCGACGGCCTCGCCGAAGAAGGTGCGGTAGTTGCCGGCGGTGACGTAGCCGAGGTGGGGGGTGGCGAGGAGCCGCGGCAGGGAGCGGAACTCGTGGTCGGCGGGGAGGGGTTCGGCGTCGAAGACGTCGACGGCGGCACCGGCGAACCAGCCCTCGCGGAGGGCGGTGGCGAGCGCGGTCTGGTCGACGAGGCCGGCGCGTGAGGTGTTGACCAGGTAGGCGGTGGGTCGCAGCAGCCGGAGTTCGGGCTCGCCGATGATGGCTCTGGTGCGGTCGCCGAGGACCAGGTGGAGGGAGACGAAGTCGCTGGTCTCCAGGAGTTCGGCGAGGGTGGCGAGGCGGGTGGCGCCGCCGGCGGTGGCGCGTTCGTCGGTGAGGTTGGGGCTCCATGCGACCACGTCCATGCCGAACGCGGCGCCGACGCGGGCCACTCGGGAGCCGATCTTGCCGAGGCCGACGAGGCCGAGGCGGCGGCCGTGCAGGTCGGCGCCGACCGTGGACTGCCAGGGGCCGCTCTCGCGGACGGCGGCGCTCTCGCGCGGGACCTCGCGGGCCAGGCCGAGGAGCAGCGCCCAGGTGAGCTCGACCGGCGGCTCGGGGCGGCTGAGCGTGCCGCAGACGGTGACGCCGTGTCTCCTGGCGGCGGCCAGGTCGACGGAGGCGTTGCGCATGCCGGTGGTGACGAGCAGCCGCAGGGCCGGCAGGCGGTCGAGGAGCTCGGCGGGGAACGGCGTGCGTTCGCGCATGATGACGACGATCTCGCAGTCGCGGATCGTCTCGACGAGACGGTCGCGGTCGGCGATGTGCTCGCGGACGACGGTGATGTCGAGGGCGTCGGCGAGCGGGGACCAGTCGGCAAGGGAGAGGGCGACGCCCTGGTAGTCGTCGAGCACGGCGCAGCGCAGCTTCGTAGCCATGGTCAGGGACGATAGCCCGAGGGCGGGCAGCGGTACCATGCCCGACCCGAAGCCGCCACAGGAAAGAACGCCATGAACTCCGCAATGCCGCCCGCCGTCGTCGACATGCTCAGGTGCCCGGTCTGTGGCGGGCGGTTCGAGGCCGACGGCGCGTTGCGGTGCGCGGCCGGGCACTCGTTCGACGTCGCCCGGCAGGGCTACGTGAACCTGCTGACGGGCGCCGGATCAGCGGCGGCGGCGCGGAACGCGGACAGCGCGGAGATGGTGCGGGCCAGGGTCGAGTTCCTGGGGGCCGGGCACTACGCGCGGGTGGCGGACGCGGTGGTGGCGGCGTGTCCGCCGGCGGCCGGGGCGGTGGTGGACGCCGGGGCCGGCACCGGGTACTACCTGTCGGCGGTGCTCGACGCCCGGCCGGGGGCGGTCGGGCTCGGTCTCGACCTGTCCAAGCACGCGCTGCGGTACGCGGCGCGGGCGCACGGGCGGGCGGGAGCGGCGGTGTGCGACGTGTGGCGCGCGCTGCCGGTCGGGGACGGCGCGGCGGACGTGGTGTTGAACGTCTTCGCGCCGCGCAACGGGGCGGAGTTCCGGCGCGTGCTGCGTGCGGGGGGCGCGCTGGTGGTCGTCACGCCCTCGGACCGGCATCTGGCGGAGCTGCGTGGCCCGTTGGGCCTGCTGTCGGTGGACGAGGCGAAGGAGGAGCGGCTGCGGCGGTCGCTGGCCGGGCACTTCGGGGCGGCGGAGCACGCGGCGGTCGTCGAGTACCCGGTGGAGCTCTCACCGGCGGAGGCGGTCGCGCTGGCGTCGATGGGCCCGGCGGCGCGGCACGTGGCGCCCGCGGCGCTGCGGGAGCGGGCGGCGGCGCTGCGGGAGCCGGTACGGGCGACGGTCTCCGTTCGGGTGGCCGGGTTCCGGCGGGAGTGAGCCCGCCCGGTCAGCCTCCGTCGGCGTGGCCCAGCGAGCGGTGGGGCGCGACGCGGTCGCGGGTGAGGCGCTTGATCTGGGTGGGTTCGGGGAAGCCCTGCGTCTTCCGGTCCCAGACGACCTCCTCGTTGACGCGGACCGTGAAGACCCCGCCGGTGCCGGGGACGAGCGCCACCTGGGCGAGTTCGGCCTCGAAGGTGGTGAGCAGTTCCTGGGCGAGCCAGGCCGCGCGGGGCAGCCAGCGGCAGCGGGTGCAGTACTCGATCGAGACCGTGTGGCGGGTCGGGGTCGTCACCGTGAGCCGACCTCTCCTTCCGTCGGGGTGCCGAGGGCGGCGAGGCGCCGTCGCCAGGCCGCCGAGAGTTCCGTGAGCCAGCGGGCCGTGCTGTCGAGCGGGGCCGGTGCCACCCGGTACAGCACCTCGCGGCCGGCCCGGCCGCCGGCGACCAGGCCCGCCTCGCACAGCACCTGGAGGTGCTTGGCGACGGCCTGCCGGGAGACCGGGAGGCGGGCGGCGAGCGTGGTGGCGCTGGCCTGGCCGGCCTCGGCCAGCGCGTCGAGGAGCAGCCGGCGCGTCGGGTCGGCCAGCGCGACGAGGACGGGGCCGATGTCGCGCTGGTCGTGGCTCATAGCGACCCATCCTCCGGGCGGTGGATCAGATTGTCCATGAACGGGCGCCCGGCGACGGGATGCAACCGTACGGTAGCGCCTCGGCGTCCCCGGCTACCATGCGGGCATGTCTGACGCCCTCACGATCCGCACGGTCCTGGGAGACATCGCCCCCGGCGAGCTGGGGGTATGCGACGCCCACGACCATCTGTTCCTGCGTTCGGCGCTGCTGCCGGGGCAGGAGTTGGACGATCCGGTGGCGGCGGTCGCCGAGTTGCGGGCGTTCGCGGCGGCCGGCGGGCAGGCGGTGGCCCAGTGGACGCCGTTCGGTCTCGGCCGCAGGGCGGGCCGGCTCGGCGAGGTGTCGCGGGCGGCGGGGGTGCACGTGATCGCGGCCACCGGCTTCCACCAGGCGGCGCACGCGGGCGAGTTGCTGACGGAGCGGGTCGCGGGGCGGCTGGCGGAGCTGTTCGTCGACGAGTTGGCGCGCGGCCTGCGCAACGACGACGATCCGGACGCCCCGATGGGCACGGCCCGGGCCGGGATGATCAAGGTGGCCGGCGCGTTCCACGGCCTCGACGCGCACGCCCGCGCCGTGATGACGGCGGCCGCCGAGGCGCACCACGCGACGGACGCGCCGATCGGGGTGCATCTGGAGGGCGGCACGGCGGCGTTGGACGTGCTCGCGCTGCTGTGCGAGCGTCTTGACGTGCCGCCGGAACGGGTGATCCTCAGCCACCTCAACCGCTCCCCCGACGCCCGGGTGCACCGGCAGGCGGCCGAGGCGGGCGCGTTCCTGGCGTTCGACGGCCCCTCACGCGCCCACCACGCCACCGACTGGCGGCTGTTGGACGCGCTGGCGGCGCTCTGCGAGGCGGGCCACGCCGACCGGCTGCTGCTCGGCGGCGACACCACCACGGCCAGGGCCCGCGCCACCACCGGCGGCGAGGGCCCTGGCATGCCGTTCCTGCTGGCGACGCTGCGGCCCCGCGTGGAACGCGAGTTGGGCGCCCGGGTGGCCAACGCGGTTTTCGTCGAGAACCCGGCCCGGGCCTTCGCGGCGCGTTGGAACGGCCGCTAGACGACAGGCCCTAGTCGAGGAGCGCGGCCGTCCACAAGGCGGCGCGTTCCTCGACGTATGCGGCGTCGGAGCGCCAGGCGTCGCCGTGGCCGGTCGCCTGGGGGCACCTCCCGGACGAAGTCTGGGGGAGGGTGGCCCAGGGCTCGGTGCCCAGCGCGGCCTGGTCGCGGAGGAAGTCGTGCATGGCGCGGGTGCGGTTGGTCAGCAGCGGCACCAGGGCACGGCGGTCGGGCTCGTCGAGGCGGTAGGCGTCGACGAAGGTCCGCAGCCGGGCGGCGGCCAGCCGATCCGGGTGCCGGTAGGCGGGGTTGGCGGTGAGCTGGACGAAGCCGCGGGCGGCGTAGGCCAGGTCCCAGAGCCGGGTGCCGGGGCCCGCGCCGTCCCAGTCGATGATCGTCCAGGTGTCGGTGGGCTCGTCGACGACCAGGTTCCAGGGGGCGAGGTCGTGGTGGGCGATGATGTCCGGGTTCTCGACCGGGATGATGGGCCGCCAGTCGGCGTCCGGCGGCGGGGTGAAGTCGGCGACCGCGTCGTGGTAGTCGCGGATCAGCCGGGCGACGAGGGCGAGGCGGTCGGCGGGGTCGAGCAGGACCATCCGATCCGGCCAGAGGGTGGTGCCCGGGGCGAACGTCAGCACCTCACGGCCGCGTTCGTCGATGCCGAGCGGGCGGGGCGCCGCGTGGTAGCCGACCGCGTGCAGGTGGGTGAGCAGGGCGTGCACGGCCGGGGTCCACGGCCCGGTGGGGCGGCGCACGGTGTCGCCGGCGCGGACCACGCCGGCGCTGACGTTGCCGCCGGTCAGCGGCGTCTCCTCGGTGGAACGGTGCATGGCGGCAGTGTGGCACGGAGGCCCGCCCCGTCCGGTGAGGGGCCGGGCGGGACGGGCGGTCGGGGGTGGGGTGAGGGCTACCGCGCGCCGGTGGTCAACGTGGCCGAGGAGGCCGTCGGCGCCGGCTCGGCCGGGCCGGCCTCGCGGAGGCCGAAGCGTTCGTGCAGGCGCCTGAGCGGTCCCGGGGCCCACCAGTTGGCGTCACCGGCGAGGCGCATCGCGGCGGGGACCAGGACCGTTCTGATCAGCAGCGCGTCGACCAGCACGGCCAGGGCCATGCCGACGCCGAGCTGCTTGAGGAAGACGACGCTGCCGGTGACGTAGGCGGCGAAGGTCAGCGCCAGGATGCCGGCGGCGGCCGTGATCAGCGGCGCGCTGCGCTGGATGCCGGCGGCCACGGCCGCCGTGTTGTCGCCGGTGCGGTCGTACTCCTCCTTGATGCGGGCCATGATGAACACCTCGTAGTCCATCGAGAGCCCGTAGGCGATGCAGAACATCAGGATGGGGATGCTCGGTTCCATCCTGCCGGCCGGGGTGAAGTCCAGCAGGCCCGACAGGTTGCCGTCCTGGAAGACCCAGACGAGGGAGCCGAACATCACGGTGAGGCTGAGGACGTTGGCCACCGTGGCCTTGGCCGGGATGAGCACGCTGCCGGTCATCAGGAAGATGATGACGAAGGTGACCAGCAGGATGATGGCGACGACCAGCGGCAGCCGGTCCAGCAGCGCCTCCCTGAAGTCGGTCATGGCGGCGGGGAATCCGCCGACCAGCACCTCGTAGGGGGCGTCCACGGCGCGGATGTCGGCGACCAGTTCGGTCATGTCGCCCTCCAGCGCGGGCCGGTCGGCGACCACGGTGAGGCGGACGGCGTCGTCGGTGGCGAACTGCCCGGGCTCGGCCGGGTTGTCGCCCACGCGGGTGCCGTCCACGTAGGAGCCGGTGGGGGCGTCCACCTGGAAGACGCCCGGCTGCTCGGAGAGCAGGGCGGCGTACTCGTCGGTGGCGGTGCCCGTCGGCTGGTCGACACCGGTGGCGACAATCTGCAGGCCGTCGGTGACCTCGGTGGGGAAGTTCTCGCGGATCTGCTCCTGGGTGACCCGGCTGGCGGCGTCCGACGGCAGCACCCGCTCGTCCGGCAGGCCGAACTGGGCGCCGAGGAACGGGGCGCCGAGCGCGAGCAGGACGACGAGCACCGGCAGGCCGTACAGCAGCGGCCGGCGCATCACCCGCAGCGTGGACCGGTACCAGCGGCCCTGCGTGACGTCGGTCGTGGTGGCCGGCGGCCGGGGCCGCAGCACCCGGTGGCCGACGGCGGCCAGCGCGGCGGGCAGCAGCACGACGGCGCCGAACGCGGCCGTCAGCACGACGGCGATGCCGCCGTAGGCGAAGGACTGGAGGAAGGGGAAGGGGAACGCGAACAGCGCGGCGAGCGAGGCGGCCACGGTGATGCCGCTGAACAGCACGGTGCGGCCGGCGGTCTCCACGGTGCGGGCGGCGGCGGCCAGCTTGTCGCGGCCGGCCGCGCTCTCCTCCCGGAAGCGGGCGATGACGAACAGGCTGTAGTCGATGCCGAGTCCGAGGCCGAGCACCAGCGCCAGGTTGGCGGCGAAGGTGGAGACCTCGACGAACGCGGTGACGCCGCGCAGGATGGCCAGCGTGGCGAGCACCGAGAACAGGCCGACGCCCAGCGTGAGTCCGGCCGCCGACCAGCGGCGGTAGGCCCACACCAGCAGCACGAGCACCACCGGGATGATGACGGCCTCGGCGCGCAGGAAGTCCTGCCGGGACTCGTCGCTCACCTGCCGGAAGATCTCGTCCTGACCACCGGGCTGGACGGTGATCAGCGCCTCGTCCCGGGTGAACTCGGGTGAGACGTCGGCGAGTTCCTCGCGGACCTCGGTGGCGTCGCCGGCCAGCCAGGCGACCACGAGGGCCTGGGTGCGGTCCTCGCTGGCCAGGGTCGGGGTGTTGCCGCGGGTCCAGTAGGAGCCGACGGTGGTGACCAGCGGCTCCTCGGCCAGTTCCTCGGTCAGCGCTCTGCCCGCATCGGCCACCGCCGCGTCGTCGACCGTGCCCTCCTTCGCCGTGACGAGCAGCAGGAAGTTGGGGCTGCCGTCGCCGAACTCCTCGCGCAGGACGTCCTCGGCGCGGTCGGACTCGGAGCCCGGGGCCTCGAACCGGGACAGCGACAGGGCGCTCTGGGCGCCGGCGCCGATCGCGGCGGCGATCGCGAAGAGGATCGCCCCGACGACGAGCACGGCGCGGCGACGCCGGGTGGCCAGGCCGCCGAGCCGACTCAACGGCGGCGGTGATGCGGACATGAACGTGACTCCTCGGTGTCAAACCCGTGTGGGGGTGGGTGTCGCGGTCGAACCGGTTGGATCAACCGCCGTTGCGATCAAGCCAGTCGGCGGCGACGTCGAAGGCCTGCTGGGCTTCGAGCGCCATGTTGATGTAGTGGCCGGCGCCCGGGATCTCGACGACCTCGGTGTCGGGGCTGCCGGTGAACAGGGCCCGGTGTTCCTCGCCGCCCTCGACGCGGGCGCTCTCCGCCCCGTACATGAACAGCACCGGCACGTCGATCTCCGAGACGTGCTGGACGTCCATCAGCACGCCGCCGAGCTGGGAGACCATGTCGCCGCACGGGTGGGCGTTCTGCAGGGGCAGGGAGAGTTCCAGCACCTCGGGTTCGGTCTCGGTGAAGTTGCCGGTCTCGAACTCCTCGGTGCCGAGGTCGTAGTAGGCGTACCCGTCGTCACCGCCGCGTAGGCAGGTCTGGAGCGAGGTGAAGAACCGGGCGTTGGCCTCGGGGGTGAGGCCGAGGTCCGTCCAGTCCATGATCATCAGCCCGTCGACGGCCTGGAAGGAGTAGGCGGCGATCTGGATGACCTGGCCGCCGTTGGACTGTCCGGCGAGGAAGACCCGCTCGAACGACGGGGTCTCGTCGCCGGGCAGCGCGTCCGGGTCGCCGATCTCGTAGGAGCCGTCGCGGAGTTGCTCGGTGATCTGGTGCGCCATGTCGGCCTGGCCGCCGATGCAGGAGCCGAGCCCGTTGGGCTGGTCGCTGGAGTCGTAGCCGAGCCGGTCGATGGTCAACGAGGCGTGGCCGCGCAGCGCCAGCTCCTCGGCGTAGTGGTAGCCCTCGGCGTCGAGCCGCCAGTACCACTCGCCGCCGGCGATGCCGTGCTCGTAGAGCGTGATCGGCGTCTCCTCGCCGGCCGCCTCGCCCTCCAACAGGGCGCGAGGCGCGGTGAGATGGCCGCGGATCGTGTAGGTCTCGCCGTCCACGGCGCAGGCGGCGAGGGTGCGGTTCTGGTTGACCACGGTGAAGGAGACGGGCACGTCGACGATGTCGGCGGCCGCCATCCGCTCCCGGGTCGCCTGGGCGGCGGCCTCGGCGTCGATCTCGGCGGCCCTGGCCTCGGCGACCGGGTCGGCCACGGTGGGCGGCTCGGAGGCGACGGCGAGGGCCCAGTAGGCGGGGCTGAGCGCCAGCAGCGTGGCGACCGCCCCCAGGGCGAGGCTCTTCTTACTGCGGGGCATGGTCTACGGCCTCCTGGCTGCGTGCGGACGGGGGAGCGTGCGCTGGCTCATGCGGCGGCCCCCCTGGTCGATTCGAGGATCCCGGCGGCCCGGTACCAGGCGGCCTCGTCCGCGAAGGTCTGAGTCAACGGGCGGAAGGAGATGCCGAGTTCGCGCTCGGCGCGGGCCGAGGTGATCCGGGTGCGGTTGCCGTCGAGCAGCACCCGCACCCCCTCGCGGGTGGCGATGGGCGGCTGCCGCCGCAGCTTCGCCGAGAGTTCGAGCACGGTGGCGAAGGCGAAGGCCGCGCCGGCCGGCACCTCGCGGGGCGCCGGCACGCCGACGGACTCGGCGACCCCGCCGACGGTGCTGGCCAGCCGCTGCCAGCGTCCCGCCACGATGTAGCGGCGCAGGCTCTGGCCGCTCTCGGCCGCCCGCAGCAGGGCGCCGGCCACGTCGCGGACGTCCACCACGTGGTTGCCGGCGCGGGGCACCGCCCGCAGCTGCCGCCTGGCGACGGACAGGAAGAGCCGGCCGGCCGAGGTGGGGCCGACGTCGCGCGGGCCCCACATCCAGCCGGGCAGCACGATCGGGACCCGCAGCCCCGGCTCCTCGGCGCAGAACTCCCGGATCGCCTCCTCGGCCCGCACCTTGCTCGCCCGGTAGGAGTTGCGCTCCCACCCGGGCGGCGGGGGCGCCGACTCGTCGGCCGGCGCCTCCTGGGTCCCGGGTGCCAGGGTGGTGATGGAGCTGGTGTGCACCACCACCGGCACCCCGGCGTCCACCGACTCCCGCAGCAGCGTGCGGACCGCGTCCACGTTGGTGCGGAACAGCAGCGGCAGGTCGGGGTCCGGCTGGTAGTACTCGCGGAAGTAGGCCGCGGTGTGGATCACGGCGTCGGCGCCGGCCAGCGCGGACCGGTAGCTCGCCGGGTCGTTGACGTCGCCGACGACCAGGGTCAGCGCGGCGTGGTCAGGCAGCAGCCGGCGCGCCTTGTCCGGGTCGCGGACCAGGGCCACGGCCTCGCGGCCCTCGGTCAGCAACTGCTCGACGACGGCGGTGCCGAGCAGTCCGGTCGCCCCGGTCACGACGACGCGGTGGGGAAGTCGGCCGCTCATGGGGCGTCCTCCAGTACGGGTTCCGACGGGCGCGGCCTGGCCGGTGGCTCGCCGGCCGCCGACGGCGGGGCCGGCTCGGGGACCTCCTCGCGGAGACCGAACCGTTCCTGGAAGCGGGCGAGCGGGGCCGGCGCCCACCAGGTGAGCCGGCCGCCGAGCCGCATCACGGCGGGCAGCAGCAGGCCGCGGACGAGCGTCGAGTCGACGATGACGGCGAGCGCCACGCCGAGCCCGAGCATCTTGGTGTTGGTGATGCGTGAGGTGCCGATGGCGACCAGCACCACGGAGAGGATCAGCGCGGCCGCCGTGATGACGCCGCCGGTGCGCTGCACGCCGGCCACGATGGCGCCCGGGGAGTCGCCGGTGCGGCGGTACTCCTCGGTGACCCTGGACAGCAGGAACACGCCGTAGTCCATGGACAGGCCGAACGCGACGCAGAACATCAGCACGGGCAGCGTGACCTCGATGGTGCCGGTCGCCGTGAAGCCGAGCGCCCCGGAGAGGTTGCCGTCCTGGAAGACCCAGACGACGGCGCCGAACATGGCCGACAGGCTCAGCGCGTTGAGCACCACCGACATCACCGGGATCAGCAGGCTGCCGGTGAGCAGGAACATCAGCAGCAGCGAGGCGCCGACGATGATCAGCAGCGCCCAGCCGAGCCGTGAGGAGATGGCCTCCTTGCTGTCCTCCAGCACGGCCGCGTCGCCGCCGACCAGGGTCTCGAAGGCGCGGAAGTCGGCCTGGCCCGCCAGTTCGCGGGCGCCGAGCACGATCTCCTGGGCCTCGGCCGAGCTGACCTCGATGCCCGACTCGGGCACCACCGACAGGTGGCTCATGCCCTCGTGGGCCCGCAGCGCGTGCGCCGGGGTCTCGGAGACGGTCCGCACGCCGTCCTCGTAGGTGCCGACGGGGCTGTCGACGGAGGCGACGCCGGGCAGTTCGGAGAGCCGCAGGGCGAACGTCTCGATGCCGTCCGCGTCGCGCTCCGAGTCGGCCTGGCGGGCGACGAGTTCGACGGTGGCGGTGGCACTGGAGTCGAAGTCGTCCCGGATGATGTCCTGCGCCACCCTGGCCTCGGCGGTCTCGGGCAGCTGCCGGTCGTCGGTGGTGCCGAACTCCACGCGGAGGAAAGGCAGTCCGACGACGACCAGGACGACGGTGGTGCCGATCGCCACCAGCGGCGCGTGTTTCACCGCGGTGCCCGCGATCCGCCGCCAGGCGCCGCCGCCGTCGGCGACGGCCGCCGCCGGGTCGCGGCGCCGCCGCACCCGCAGCGCGTCGACCCGGTGGCCGAGGAGCAGCAGCACGGCCGGCAGCAGCACCAGGGCCGCCGCGGCGGCGAGCAGCACCACGCTGATGCCGGCGTAGGCGAAGGAGCGCAGGAAGTAGAGCGGGAAGACCAGCATCGCGGAGAGCGAGACGGCGACCGTGAGCGCCGAGAACAGCACGGCGCGGCCGGCGGTCCGCACGGTCCTGGCGACGGCCTCGCGCGGGGCGAGGCCGCCGGCCAACTCCTCCCGGTAGCGGCGCACGATGAGCAGGGCGTAGTCGATGGCCAGGCCGAGGCCGAGCGCGGTGGTGAGGTTCTGCGCGAAGATCGAGACGTCGGTGAACTCGGTGACGACGCGCAGCGCCGCGTTGGTGCCGAGGATCGCCACCACGCCCACGCCCAGCGGGAGCAGGGCGGCGACCACGCCGCCGAACACCAGGATGAGGATGATCAAGGTGATGGGCAGGGCGATGAGTTCGGCGGTGAGCAGGTCCTCGGAGATGGTCTCCTGGACCTGGCCGATGGCGGCGACGGTGCCGCCGATCCGCACCTCGACCTGCTCGGTGCCCTCCGGGGTGCCCCGGAAGTCGGGTTCGAGCCGTTCCAGGACGGCCTGGGCCTCGTCCTCGGTGCCCTCGATGTGGGCCAGGATCAGCGCGTGGTCGCGCTCCTCGGAGCGCAACTGCTCGGCTCCGGTGGCCCAGTAGGAGGTGACGCCGGAGACGTCGGGCTGGAACGCCAGGCGTTCGGCGAGCCGGATGCCGTCGGCCGCGACCGCGCGGTCGTCGACGGTGCCGCCGGCCGGGGCGCTGACGACCAGCACCAGGTTGGGCTCGCTGGCCGGGAAGGCGTCCTCCAGCAGCTCGGTGGCCTGCGCCGACTCGGAACCCTCGTCCTCGGTGCCGCCGTTGAGGAGCCGGTCGGCGACGTCGCCGCCGACCAGCACCGCGTCGATGATGAACAGCACCGCGAGCAGCAGCACGAACCTGGGCCACCTGGGTCTGGTGGCCGGTTCCTCGGGTCGTGGTTTCGCCATGGGTCAGATCACCGCCGTCCCTGGGCGTCGCCGGCCGGGGCGTCCGCCGACTCCGGCACCCGGGCGAGGAGTTCGCCGAACGAGCGGGCGCCGTCGAGCACCAGCGCGGCGCCGACCACGCCGTCCGGGCGGACGTACACGGCCTGGGCCGGGCGGGTTTCGTGGGTGGTGGCGACGTCGTGGGCGGCCGCCCCCGGGACCCCACCGGAGGCGACGAGCAGCACGTCGACGGCCTCCGGGTCGAAGCGGGCCCTGGCCTGCTCGGCGGCCTCGGCCGCCGTCCCCGCGCCGTCGTCGAAGACGACGACGGCGTGCCGGCCGGCGGACAAATAGCCGTGCAGGGTGGCCGACTTGGTGCCGCGCACCGGGGTGAGCACCAGGTCCGGCATCCGGCGTCCCGGGGTGACGCGGGCGCCGCCGGGCGTGGTGTCGACGGCCGGGCTGGCGGTCAGGTCCAGGTCGATCTGGGCGATCTCCGGGATGAGGCGGCGTTCCAGGGCGCCGCTCTTCGACAGCCGGCGCAGCAGGGTGTCGCGCAGGCCCCGCAGCAGCGGGTTGCGCACCATCCACAGCTTGGTCTGCCGGTCGGCGTTGCGCACGGCCCGCACGGCGGTGGGCCGGCGCTCGGCCTCGTAGCTGTCGAGCAGCGACTCGTCGGCGCCCCGGCAGACGGCGGCGAGCTTCCAGCCGATGTCGTAGCCGTCCTGGACGCCGGTGTTGAGGCCCTGGCCGCCGGCGGGGCTGTGCACGTGGGCGGCGTCGCCGGCGAGGAAGACGGCGCCCTGTCGGAAGGCGCCGGCGACCCTGGCGTGCACCTGGAACCTGCTGGTCCACCAGGACTCGCCGATCCGCCACCTGCCGGGGCCGCGCTCGTCGAGCAGTTGCTGGAGCTCGGCGGTGGTGGGCCGGTCGGTCCTGGTGCCGGCCGGCTGGTCGAAGAAGACCCGGTGGCCGCCCTTGGGCAGCGCCACGACCACCAGCACGCCGTCCGGCGTCAGGTGGTACTGGGCCTCGGCCTCCGGCAGCGGGGCGCCGCCGGCGGCGTCGAGGACGACGTCGCCGAGCAGGAAGTCCCGCGGGTAGGTGTCGCCTTCGAAGGGCACGCCGAGCGCGCCGCGCACGGTGCTGTGCATGCCGTCGGCGGCGATCAGCCAGCGGGCCCGCAGGGTGGTCTCGGCGCCCTCCGCCTCGTCAAGGGCGACCTCGCCCCCTTCCTCACCGTCAGCGCCCGCGGTGGTGACGGACCGCACGGTGGTGTTCCACCGCACGGTGCCGCCGAGTTGGGTGAGACGCTCGTAGAGCAGCTCCTCGATGACCGGCTGCGGCACGCTCAGCGGCCCCGGGAAGCGGGTGTTGGGGAGGCCGCCGAAGGTGACGGCGGCGACCTTGCGGCCGCGCGACCAGTAGGAGGCGCCGGCCAGCGGAAGGGCACGCTCGGCCACCTGCTCGGCGACACCGACCCGGTCGAGCGCCTCCAGGGCGCCGCTCCAGGTGACGATCGCCTTGGGCGCGGTGGCCGGCCCGCTCCGCCGGTCCACGACGGTCACGTCCACGCCCTGCCGCAGCAGGGTGCAGGCGGCGGTCAGGCCCGTGGGCCCGGCTCCCGCGACGAGTACGGTCCGGTCCTCGGTCATGCGCCGGCTCCTTCGGGGATGTGGTCGGGGTCGAGTCCGAGCAGCGTGGCGATCTCCTTGACCGCCTGGCTCGTGTCGTGGAAGAGCACGGTGTGCATGCCGAGTTCGCGCGCCGGCAGCAGGTTCTCCTCGGTGTCGTCCACGAACAGGCAGCTGCTCGGCTCCGCGTCGAGCCGGGCGAGCAGCCTGCGGTAGATCTCCGGGTCCGGCTTGCGCACCCGTTCCACGGAGGAGTCCACGACGACGTCGAAGAGCTCGTCGACGGGCAGCGTCGCCCGCCAACGCGGTTCCCACTCCCGCACGTTGTTGGTGAGCAGCGCCACGCGACGGCCGTCCTCCCGTACCGTCCGCAGAAACGTGACGAGCTCCTCGTTGGCGTGCCGGCCGAGGAACCACAGCTCCCCGAACGAACGCCCGTCCAACAGGTCGGCGGTCTCCGGCGGCATCTCGTCGGTGACGCGCCGCACCATCTGTTCCTCGGTGATGGCCGCGATCTCCAGGTCGGCCATGGGTGTCGCGCCGTGCCGCCTGGTCGCGGCGGCGAAGGCGGCCGCGATGGTCTCCAGGGGGATGCCGGTGCGGTCGGCGAACGCCTGGTACGTCTCCAGCAGCGGGTTGGTCAGGACGCCGCCGTAGTCGCACACCAGGGTGGTGATCCCGGATTCGCCGGTCAGGCCCACAGCGCCACCTCCAGCGCGACCTCGCTCACGGTGCTGCCGCTCTGCTCCAGGCGGATGTCGACGGGGACCGAGAGCAGCCCGACCGCCTTGGACTGCCGCACGCCGCCCACCCGGGCGTCCACCGTGGTCGCCAGGTCGAGCTCGGCGAACTCGGGGAAGTGTGCGCGCAGTTCGGTGACGAGCAGCTGCTCGGGGAAGAGGCCGTGCAGCCGGGCGACGGCGGCGACCGCCAGCTGGCGCGCCGCCTCCAGCTGGAGGTTGCCCGGCACGTGGTCGAGTTCGTGGTCGAACAGGTGCGGGTGCCGGGTGTCCACGACGAGCCGGGCGCGCGCGTTGCCGCTCGGGTCGACGGTGGGCTCGGTCACCACGACGTTGCGCGGGTCGTGGCGGCCGACGGCGGCCGGGGCGGCGGGCGCGAGGCGGGAGACCAGGGTGGACGCCGGGGTGGCCGCCCGCACCCGGTCGCGGCCCTTGGCCCGCAGCATGCTGAAGGCCCGCTTGCTGACGAAGACCAGGCCGCCGGTGGCCTCCAGGGCCGGCACGTCGTCGACGAACATCACTCCGTCGAAGTCGAAGCCGAGCACCCGGCCGGCGCGGTTGCGCTCGGGCCTGACGGTCAGGGAGATGACGAGGTGGGCCGGCCTGGTGCCGATGCGCAGCGCGTCGATGGAGCGGACCTGGTAGTTCATGGCCTTGAAGATGAAGGCCGAGTCCAGCGGGACGTCGAGGTGGCGGTGGGCCACGAAGACGCCCGCCTGCCGCAGCACCTCGACGATGAGCAGGAAGTCGTAGGTCGCGGCACGCTCGCCTATGAGGTGTCCGCGGGGAAGCTGGGCGGCCACCTCGAAGGTGGCCTCGGCTCTGCCGATCCCGTTGGTCGCGTCCGCGACCGAGTCAGTGATGAAGACCTCGGCGACGGACGCCCGGTGCACCAGCGCACGCGGGACGGTCGCGTCGTACCTGAGTCGGTCGCGGGACGAGGCCGAGGGGAGTTTCGTGGGCAGGGTCATGCCGTGCTCTCCTTACCGGGTCCTGGGGACGGGGACATCGCGTTCGACGCCCCGCCTAGCGACCATGGCGGGGCCCGCTGACCGGCCGTTGGAAGAAACGCTGAAGCCCCCTGAAGACGCCCCTGAAGGAAAGCTGACGACCGCCACCATGAACTCCGCGTAACCACTGCGTGATCACGCGTTCCGTCGCCTATGCTCCACACATCAGCAGAACGCACGGCCGAAGTGACCAATTCGGAAAAAGTCGTGATCGATTACGGGGGTTGTCGTGAGTCACGATGGTGTTCGGTTCGAGGTGCTGGGTCCTGTCAGAGCACTGCGCGGGGCCGACGAGATACCGCTGGGACCGCCGCGCCAACGAGCGGTGTTGACCGCACTGCTGTTGCGCGCGCCACGTCCGGTCTCGGCGGAACGGGTCATCACCACGGTCTGGGGCGACGACGCCCCGGCCCACGCGGTGAACCTGGTACAGAAATACGTGTCGGGGTTGCGGCGTTGCCTCCCCGACAGCGCGCCCATCACCCTGAGTTCCGGCGGCTACTCGCTCCACCCCGGAGACGGCTTCGACCTCTGGGAGTTCGAACAACTGCTGGCCACCGCGCGCGCCGCCCGGGCGGGTGGCCGCGCCGACACGGCGTCCGAGGCCCTGACCGAGGCCACGGCGCTGTGGCGGGGCCCGCTCGCGGAGGGCATCGGCGGTCCCGGTATCGAACTGGAGCGCGATCGACTGGCCGAGCAGCAACTGATCGCCTTCGAGGACCTGTACGCGCTCGGCCTGCTGCTCGGCCGCGGCCCCGACTCGGTGCCCGAGCTGGTCAGGCTCGCCGCCGAACACCCGCAGCGGGAACGGCTGCACGGGCTGCTCATGCGCGCACTCGCCCAGTCCGGGCGCCAGATAGAGGCCCTGGACGTCTACGCCCGCATCCGCCGCCGGCTCGCCGACGAGTACGGCACCGACCCGGGCCCCGAACTCCGCTCGGCCCACCAGCAGGTGCTCTCCGGCGCCACCCAACAGGTGACCGCCGAGCCCACCCAGGACGTGCCCACCGCCGTGCCCGCCCAACTCCCCCACGAGGCGTTCGGGTTCACCGGGCGTCACGGGCAGGCCGAGCAGATCACCAGCCTGCTGCGCTCGGACGGCATGCCCATCGTCTACGTGGAGGGCACCGCGGGCGTCGGCAAGACCGCGCTCGTCGTGCACTGCGCCCACCAGGTCGCCGACGACTTCCCCGACGGCCAGCTCTTCGCCGACCTGCGCGGCTTCGACCAGCTGGGGCCCGCCCATCCCACCGAGATCCTGGGCGGCTTCCTCCGCGCCTTAGGCATCCCCGCCCAGCGGGTACCACCCGACACGCGGGAACGCTCCGACCTCTTCCGCACCCTGCTCGCCAAGCGCCGGGTGCTCGTCGTGCTGGACAACGCCGCCCACGCCGACCAGATCAGACCCCTGCTCCCCGGATCACGCGGCTGCGCCGTGCTGATCACCACCCGCCGCGGGCTCCCCGGACTCGTCGCCCGCGAGGGCGCCCGCCGGGTGGTGCTGCCCGTACTGTCCGCGCGGGAGGCCGAGCACCTGCTGCGCACCATGCTCGGCCCGGCCGCCGTCGGTCCGGCCGCCACCCAGATCGCCCGGCTCTGCGGCTACCTGCCGCTCGCCCTGCGCCTGGTGGCCGCCGGCGCCGCCGTCAGATCCGAGGGCCTGGACACCGTCGCCGGCCAGCTGGCCGCCGAGGGCCCGCTGGCCGGCGCCGCCATTCCGGGCGACGAGAGCCTGTCGCTCTCCGCCTCGCTCGACCTCTCCTACGGCACCCTGGACGAGACGGCCCGCCGGGTGCTGCGCCGACTCGGCCTGGTGCCGGGCCCCAACCTCACCCGCAAGGGCGCGGCGGTGGTGGCGGGGGCGGAGTCCGCGGAGACCGAGCGGGTGCTCCACTCGCTGGTCGCCGCCAACCTGATCGAGGCCGAGGCGCCGGGGCTCTACCGCTTCCCGCACGACCTGCTGCGCGAGTACGCGCGGAAGCGGGCGCTCGCCGAGGAGCCGCACGCCGAGCGGGAGGCCGCCGTCCACCGGCTGACCGCCTGGTCGATGCGGGCCGCCTCGGTGTTCGACGGCGGCTCGGGGCGGCTGTTCGCCGTCGCGCCGGGCGGCGAGATCGCCTCGGCCGAGGACGAGTTGCAGACCAGGGCCGACCGGAAGCGGCCGCCGCTCGCCGAGTTGGCGAACCTGGCCCCGCTCGCCGAGTACGCGGCCGAGCACGGCCCCTACCCCGCCGCCTGGATGCTCGCCCAACGGCTGTGGGGCATGTGCAAGCACCACAGCCTGATGCCCGAATGGCTGGCCGGCGCGCAGGCCGGGCTGCGGGCGGCGCGCCGGGCCGGCGACCAGCAGGCCGAGGCGGAGCTGTCCATCAGCCTCGTCGACGCCATGCTGACGGCCGGCCGCATGGAGCAGGCCGAGCAGCACGCGCTGCGCGCCCTCGACCTGGGCCGGCGGCACGAGCTGCCGGGGCCGCTGGCCGCCGCCCACGAGCACCTGGGGCGCTCCCGCTGGCTCACCGGCGATCTCACCGAGGCGCACGAGCTGTTGGCGGAGGCCGTCCGCCGGTACGGCCGGCTCCAGCAGCCGCTGCGGCTGGCACTGGCGCTCGCCGCGCTGGGCCGGGTCGACCTCGACCTGGGCCGGCCCGAGCTCGCCAAACGGGCCTACCGGACGGCGCTGCGGCTCGCCGTCGCGCACCGCGCGCTCCCCATGCTGGCGGTGCTGAGAGCGGAACTCGGCATAGTGCTGGGCGCGCTGGGCGACCAGGAGGCGGCGGTGGCGTCCCTGGAGGCCGCCGTCGCGGTGGCGGGCGAGCTGCCGCGGCCGATCGCGCTGGGGCAGGCCTACCTGAGCACGCACCTCGCGGCGCTCGGGGAGCGCGACCGGGCCCGGGTCGCCTGCCAGAAGGGCCTGAGCACCGCCGAGAACAACGGCGACCGGTGGGCGCACGTCGAGGCGCGCAACGCGGTGGGCAGGACGTTGACCCTGCTCGGCGACACCGCGGGCGCCATCACCCAACACCAGGCGGCACTGGCCCAGTCCAGAGGGCTCAGCTACCGGCGCGGCGAACTCCACGCGCTGGCCGGCCTCGCCGAGGCCGCCGAACACTCCCCGGAGGGCGCCCAGTGGGCGCGCCAGGCCACGTCGCTGGCCAGACGCCACGGCTACGCCGGGATGGTCAGACAGCTGGCCAAACTCGACACGCACGTCGACCACGACGCCGAGGCGCGCGAACACGAGGCGCCGCGTCTACGGATCGCCTGACGGCGGGTCGAGCCACGTTTCCGCGCTTTCGCGCGGACGGGCCGGGGCGCCACCGCGCTGCGCGCGGTGAGCGACGGACGCGCCGCGCTGCGCGGCGAAGCCGAGCGCGCGGCACCGGTGCGCTGTGCGCTTGCAGCGCAGACGCCGCAGGTGCGCTGCGCGCGGGACAACGGCGTCCCGCCCGCGCCCTGACGGGCGGCCGTCGCCTCCGGCGACGCACGACTCCGGGACAATGGCGTCCCGGGAACCGCCATCCTGACGGGCCACCATCGGAGCTACGGCAGCCGGCCGGCCGCTCCCCTCCGGCTCCGCGCCGCCGGACGACGACGTCCCACCGGGTAGCCCGGTACCCCGGACGAACGGCCGTCGCACCAGCGACAGCTGGCCAGCGCACGCACACCCGGCTCAGTGCCCGGGGACAACGGCGTTCCGGGAACCGGGCCGCCACCAAGCCGGCGCCAGCCGGCCCAGGCACGGCCGCGCCCCTCCAGATCCGCGCCCCCGGACGACGACGTCCCACCGGGTAGCCCGGTACCCCGGGCGAACGGCCGTCGCGCCAGCGACGGCTGGCCGACCGGGCGACGACAACCTCACGCCCCGCGGCCGCCCGGCTCAACCGCGACGGCGACGACATCCCGCCGGTGCCCCGGGAGAACGGCCGACGTGCCGGCGGCAGCCGACCCGCTCCGCGTCCCGGGACAACGGCGTTCCGGGAACCGGGCTGCCGCCGCCAGGCCGGCGGCAGCCGGCCCGCTCAGTCGGGGGCGACGACATCCCGGCTGCCGTCGGGCCAGGTCACCTCGCCGCTCGCGGCGTCGTAGCGCGGCGCGGGTGGCAGCGCAGCGGAATCCGTGGTGCCGAGGAAGACCGCGACGGCGACCCGGCCTTCGGCGGGCGCCTCGTGCCACGGCGTCGCGCTGTGGGCACCGAACGGGTTGGTGTGCTCGGCCCGGTGCGCCGGCGGTGGTTCGGCCGGTGGGTGGAGGACCAGCAGCGCGCTGGTCAGTCCGTCGGCGCGGCGGACCACGCCGGGGCCCGGCTCCGCCGGCGGGCGGTCGGCGGCCAGCGCGTGGCCGCCGATCACCAGTCGGCGGCCGGGCGCCGGCTCGTCGGGCCACACCACCCGCACCTCCCACGGGCCTTCGACCGCCGAGGCCACCGTCACGGACTCGTGGTGCGAGACGGCCACCCGCCCGTCGAGCGAGAGGAGTTCGAGCCCGGCCCGCGCCGCGGGCGCGTCGGCCGGCGCCACCTGGTTGTCGGGGGCGGCCTCGCCGGCCCGCGCGTCGCCGTCCAGCCGGAAGTCGGCGGCCGGGTCGGGCGGTCCGAGCTCGGGCGCGGTGTGCGTGGTGTAGGCGAGGCGGGCGTAGAAGGGGTCGCGGCCGCTCGGGGTGCGCGGCGTGCCGTGGTTGACGACGCGCACCACGCCGTCGGCCGCGGTGCCGCTGACCAGCCAGCCTGGCGCGGCGATCGCGCGGGTGAAGTCGCCGCGCTCCACCGGCAGCGGCTCCTCGGTGGCGGTCCACACCGGGTGGTCGGGCGGCAGCAGCAGGCCGAGGAAGCCCTTGCTGGCCCAGTAGGGCGAGGCGGGGCCCGAGTAGTTCTGCCTGATCGCCTCGAAGCGGCGGTGCCAGCCGAGCGACAGCAGGCCGCGTTCCTCGGTGGCGCCCCGGTCGAGGAAGTACCGCAGCATGCCGCTGGCCGTGCGCCTGGTCAGCCCCGGCGGCAGCGGGGTGGCGTCGAAGAGCGCGCCGGTGAGGAAGGGCGCGGCCGCCGCGAACCGGTAGGTGAGGGAGCGGCCCTGGAAGAGCGGCGCGCCGTCGCCGCCGACGAGGTGGACGGCGTCCTCCAGGAAGGTCCGGAGCCGGTCCCGGTAGCGGGCCAGCGGCTCGTGGTCGCCGGAGATCCGGCAGTACCAGAGCGGATAGAGGTGCATGGCCCAGCCGTTGTAGTGGTCGAAGCGGCTGGTGCCCCCGTCGGTGTACCAACCACCGCCCCGGTACCAGGAGTCGGTGACCTCGACGGCGTGCGCGATGTCGGCGACGGCGTGCGGGGCGTCGACGGAGCGGAGGAAGGCGGCGACCACCGCGCGGAACCAGACCCAGTTGTTGGCCGGCACCTCGACGCCGCCAAGATCGGCGAGCCAGCCGACGGTGTTCTCGCGTACCGCGTCCGGGAGTCGGTCCCACAGCAGGGCGCGGGTCTCGTGCAGGGCGAGCGCGACGGAGGCGGCCTCGACCCTGGCCTGCCGGAGCTCGCCCGGCCTCGGCCAGCGTTCCGGGGAACGGGGGTCGGTGCCGGCGGCGAGCCCCGTCGCGTAGGGCGCGAGGATCCGTTCCGCGTGCTCGGGCGCCGCGTGCGCGGCGCGGAACGCGGCGAGCAGGAACGTCCGCGCGTAGCCCTCCAGGTCGTCGCTCCACTCGCCGGAACCGCTGGCCGGGCCAGGCAGCCGGACGAGCGAGCCGCTGGGGGAGGCGAACGGCCGGACGGCGGCCAGCAGTTCGTCGGCGACCGCCTCCCAGTGCGCCCTGGTCCAGCCGGTGTGCGGGGAGAGTACGGGGTCTTCGGACGGGAGGTTCAACGGACGCCGCCTTCCGCGAGGCCGGCGCGCCAGCGGCGCTGGAGCGGGATGAACAGCAGGATCAGCGGGATGGTGGCGACGGCCGAGCCGACCACCACCATCCGGGTGTAGTCGGGATTCTGGCCGACCGCGGAGTTCCAGGTGAAGAGGCCCTGGCCGATGGTGAAGAGGTCGTTGTCGGTGATCATCACCAGCGGCAGGAAGAAGTTGTTCCAGATGGCGATGAACTGGAAGAGGAAGATGGTCAGCGCGCCGGGCGCCATCAGGCGCAGCCCTACGGAGAAGAAGGTGCGCAGCTCGCCGGCGCCGTCGAGCCGCGCGGCCTCCAGCAGTTCGTCTGGTATGGCGCCTGAGGAGTAGGCGCGGGCCAGGTAGACGCCGAACGGGTTGACCATCACGGGCAGCAGCACCGACCAGACGGTGTCGGTCATCCGGATCTCGGCCATCATCAGGTAGAGCGGCACGATGATCGCGGTGTGCGGGATGAGCACGCCGCCGATGACCAGCGCGTACCACTTCTCCCGCCAGCGGAAGTCGAACTTGTCGAAGGCGTAGCCGGCGGCGACGGAGAGCAGGGTGGCGACGGCGGCGCCACCGACGGCGTAGAGCGCGGTGTTGAGCATCCAGCGGCCGAACAGGCCGCCGTCCTGGGCGAACAGGTCGCGCACGTTGTCCAGCACGTGGAAGCCGGCGGACGGCGCGAAGCCGTTGCTGCCGTAGAGCTCCGGCAGCGTCTTGGTGACGCCGAACAGGAGCCACACCAGCGGCAGCAGGGTGTAGACGGCGGCGATCGCGGTGATGGTGGTGGCGGTTCCGCGCCGCAGCCACCAGGCGGTGCCGGGCCTGGTGGCGGGCTTCGGCGCGCCGCGCCGCTCCTCGGCGGTGGGCGACGGGGCCGGCAGCACGTCGGTCATCGAGCGCTCCTGCGGTTGGCGAACGTGGTGACGGCGAAGGAGAGGATCCCGGCGAGCACGGCGACCAGCACCGAGACGGTGGCCGCGTAGTGGTAGTCGTTGGAGTTGAACGCGGCCGAGAACGCGAGCATGTTGGGCGTCCAGGTGGACGTGACCGAGGACTCGGCGGAGCTCTGCACGATCGTCGGCTCGGTGAAGAGCTGGAGCGAGCCGATGATGGTGAACAGCGTGGCCACCATCATCGCGGGGAACACCTGCGGCAGTTTGACGCTCAGCGCGGTGCGCAGTTCGCCGGCGCCGTCGATCCTGGCGGCCTCCACGGTGGAGCGGGGCACGGCCTGGAGGGCGACGTAGATCAGCACCACGTTGAAGCCGAGGGACTGCCAGACGGCGATGTTGACGAGCGAGAACAGCAGGTTGGGCCCGGTGAGGAAGTCGACCTCGGCACCAAGGGACTCCAGCGCGTCGATGACCGGGCTGAGTCCTGGGGTGTAGAGGTACACCCAGACGATGGCGGCGATCAGGCCCGGCACGATGTGCGGCAGGAACAGCACGGTGTGGAAGAGGCGGCGGGCCGCCGTGAGGGTGGTGTCGAGCAGCAGCGCCAGCGCGGCGGCGAGCGCGATCAGCAGCGGCACGTAGATCAGGCCGTAGAGCAGCACGCGGCCGGTGCCGACCAGGAAGTCCTGGTCGCTGAGGGCGCGGGTGTAGTTGTGCAGCCCGGCGAAGACGCGCTCGGGTCCTTCCCAGCCAACGCCGTCGTAGCGTTCGCGGAACAGGCTGAGGCCGAGGCCGTAGAGGATGGGGATGAGGTAGGTGAAGGCGAAGAGCAGGAAGAAGGGGCCGAGCAGGAGCAGCGGGCCGCTGCCGCGCCGCCGCCTGTTGCCCGCGCCGGTGCCCGCCGCCCGCTGTTGACTGACGATTGCCATGGGGGTTCGGGGTCCTTTCTCGGCCGGTTCAGCCGCTGACGTCGAAGCCGCGTTGCCGCAGCTGCGCCCGGGTGGCTTCCTGCCAGCGGCGCAGCGCGTCGGCGAGGCCGCCGGGGCGGTCGAGTCCGGTGGTGGTCTCGTCGACGAGGCGGGCGAAGCCCACGGTCATGTCGGGGCCCCACTCCCAGTCGGGGTCCACGGTGGCTGCGGCCTCGGCGGCGGCGTCGGGCAGGTTCATGCCGGCCACGAAGGGGTTGGCGGCCTCGATGCCGGGGCCCCAGACCTCGGCCTGGCCGAGGTGGGCGGGGTAGGAGGTGTTGACGCCGGCGATGGCGTCGACGGCCTCGGGTGAGGTCGCGGCCCAGCGGATGAACTCGGCCGCCTCCTCGGCGTGTTCGGCGCCCTCGGGGATGGCGAGCGAGGAGCCGCCGTAGTTGGCGCTGGCCGCGCCGCCCTCCTCCCACGCCGGGAGCGGCACGGCCCCCCAGGCGCCGGCGAGTTCGGGTACGAAGCGGGAGATGTTGGCGGCCGTCCAGGGGCCGCCGATGAGGGTGAGCGAGGTGCCCTCCTGGAGCGCGGTCACGTGCTGCTCCTCGAAGGTGGGCCCCACCGTCACGAGGTCGTCGGCGATCAGCGACTCCCAGTACTCGGCGACGCGGGTGGTCGGTCCGTCGACGCCACTGACCTGCCAGTGGCCGCTCGACGTGTCGTACCACTCGGCGCCGGCCTGCCAGGCGAGCGCGGCGAACAGCGCGGCGTCGTTGGAGCCGAAGTTGGTCATGGTGGCGTCGGGATGGTCAGCGCGCAGCCGCTCGGCGGTGGCGCGGTACTCGGCCCAGGTGGTGGGCGGCTGGTACCCGTACTCCTCGAACAGGTCGGCCCGGTAGAACAGCACGGTCGGGCCGATGTTGAGCGGCAGTGCGGACAACCGGCCGCCGAGTGCGGTCTGTTGCCAGGCCCAGTCGGGGAACTCCGGCTCCAGCTCGTCGAGTCCGAACGGTTCCAGGGGCTGTACGACCCGCTGCGTCACGAAGCCGGGCAGCTGCGGGTACTCGACGGTGACGACGTCGGGGGCGCGGCCGGCGCGCACGGCGTTGAACATGTTGGAGTAGCCGCCCGCGGTGCCGGCCGGCACTCGCTCGAAGGCGACCTGGACGTCGTCGTGGGTGGCGTTGAAGCGGTCGACCAGCTCCTGGGAACCGGAGATCCAGGACCAGTAGGTGATGACGGTGGGCCCGTCGCCGTCGTTGCCCGACGCGCCGCCGCCGATCCCGCAGGAGGCGAGCAGCAGGGCCGCCGCCACTGCGGCGAGGATGCGCTGAAACACGAAGGCGGCTCCTTTGTGATGTGTGCCACCGCACCTTGAACCAGGACCGCCAACTAGTCAATAGAAATGCGCAAGATTGAGCATCACTATCAATGAACGTGCAGGAACGTGCAGTAGACTCCGGCACCATGACCGAGCTGCTCGCCGAACAACGACAGGAGCTGCTGCTGCGTGAGCTGCGCGCGACGGGCGCGGTGCGGGTGGCCCAACTCGCCGCCCGCTTCGGCGTCTCGGCCGGCACGATCAGACGGGACCTGTCGGAGCTCGCGGAGTTGGGGCGGCTCACCAGGGTGCGCGGCGGCGCGATCCCCGCACCGGCGCCGGCGGCCCAGGGCCCCGGCCGCACCCTCGGGCTGCTGGTGCCCTCGGCCACCTACTACTACCCCAGCGTACTGGCCGGCGTCCGCGCCGTGGCCGCCCGGCGCGGCGCCCGCGTCGTCATCGCCCTCACCGACTACAGGGGTGCACGCGAGCCGGCGCAGATCGACGAACTCCGCGCCTCGGGCGCGGACGGCCTGCTGGTCGCCACCGCCGGCGGGCACTACCCGCCCACCGCCACCCTGACCGCGCTGCGCGCCACCGGCCGACCGTTCGTGCTCCTGGAGCGCCAGCCGGAAGACCCGTACGCACGCTGCGAGTTCGTGGTCTCCGACCACCGCCAGGGCGCCTACCGCGCGACCCGCCACCTGCGCGACCTCGGCCACCGGCGCGTCGCCCTCTACCTCGCCGACAGCCCGACGGCGCCCCTGGTCCGCGAGGGCCACACCGCCGCCGTACAGCGCCTCGCCCTCGACCCGACCGCCCCCGTCCGGCAGGCCAGCCGCGGCACGGACCGCCAGTACGACGTCTTCCTCGACCACTGCCTGGACACCGACACCCGCGCGGCCCTGGTCCACTCCGACCACGACGCGGTCGAGCTCCTCCAACGCGCCCGCGCCCGCGGCCTGCGCACCCCGGAGGACCTGGCCCTGATCGCCTACGACGACGAGATCGCCGCCCTGGCCGAGACCCCCCTCACGGCCGTCGCCCCACCCAAACGCCAACTGGGCGAGCAGGCCGCCCACCTGCTCCTCGACCGCCTCGACGCCGAGGAACCACTCCCCCTGCGCCAGGTGGTGCTACACCCCGTGCTGACCATCCGCCGCTCCTGCGGTGCGTGACGGACCGGCTTCGACCGGTGCGGATCCGGATGCCGGTTTCGGTGGAAGCGAGTCCAGACAGGCCGCCGGCGCCGCGCGACGCCGCGGGCCACGTCCCCGAAGTCCCCGAAGTCCCCGAGGACGAGCGCCGGACGCGGCGGGGCTGTCGGCTCACCGCTCATCGACCGTGAGCACGATTTTGCCCTGGATATGGCCTCGGGCGGCGCGTTCGTGCGCCGCTCGGGCCGCCGCGAGCGGGAACGTGCTGTCGATCGCGACGCGGACCGCGCCCGCGTCGAGCAACCGTCCCAGTTCGGCGAGTTGCGCGCCGTTCGAGCGGACCTGGGTGACCGAGACCGTGACGCCTGACTTCGCGATCTCGGCGTCGTCGAAGTCGCCTGGGAACACCGGGTACAGGGCGCCGCCGTGCCTGAGCGTGCGGAGGAAGCGGCTGCTGTCGCGGCCACCGACGGTGTCGAGAACCAGGTCGACGTCGCGCACGAGGTCATCGGGACGCTCCTTGGTGTAGTCGATGAACCGGTCGGCGCCGAGCTCGCGCAGGAACGACTCATGCGCGCCCGAAGCCACCGCGATGACACGCGCCCCCTTCCATTTCGCCAACTGCACCGCGAAGTGCCCCACGCCGCCCGCGGCGCCGTTGACGAGCACCGTCGTGTCGGCATCGAGCGCGATCGGGCGATGCGGTGCCTCCTGGAGGGGCGAGGGATGATCGTGCCCGAGCTCGATCAGGAACTGCCACGCTGTCAGCCCGGCCATCGGTGCCCCGGCGGCGTGCGCGTGATCGATGCCGGCCGGCTTGCGCGCGAGGTCCGACGCGGGCGCGGCCACGTACTCGGCGTACGCGCGGCCGTCGAAACTGGGGAAGCGCAGGAGACCGAAGACCTCGTCTCCCACGGCCAGACCGGCCACGTCCGCGGCGACGGCCTCGACGACCCCCGACACGTCCGTGCCCGGAATCACCGGCAGACTGACCGTCGAGTCCGACCCGGCCACCCTGGTCAGCCCGCCGCGCAGATACCAGTCCGGAGGATTGACGCCGACCGCGCGCACGCGCACGAGCACCTCGCTCGGCCCCGGCTCGGGAATCGGCACCTCGTCGTACCGCAGGACCTCGGGGCCTCCGTGCTCGTGGAGCCGGACCGCCCTCATCGTGCGCGTCGACATCATTCTCTCCCTCTCGTTTCGCGGGATACACTTATCCGGATCACTGATCCAAATATATGGACCAGTGATCCGGATAATCAAGAGGAGGCAGATGCGAGCCGACGCCAGGAAGAACCGCGACCACCTGCTCGCGGTCGCGGGTGCCGTCATCACCGAGCAGGGCGTCGACGCGTCGCTGCGCGACATCGCGCGCCGGGCCGACGTGGGACTCGCCACGCTGCTCCGCCACTTCCCGACCCGCGAGGCGCTGCTCGAAGCCCTGCTCCGCACGAGCTTCGACGCACTGACGGCGAGGGCGGGCGAGCTCGAGACGTCGAGCTCACCCGAAGACGCTCTCGTATCGTGGGTGCGCGACTACACCGCGTGGGCGACCGAGTACCGTGGCGTGATCGTGCTGATGGCGGCGGCCATCGGCGCCCCCGAGTCCGCACTCCACGCTGCGTGCGTCACCCTGCGCGCGTCCGGTGCTCGGCTCCTCACCCGCGCCCAGGCCGCGGGCGTGGCGCGGGCCGACGTCGACGGCACCGACCTGTTCGCACTGATCGCGGCGCTCGCGTGGCTCGGCGAACAGCCTTCGCTCGCCCCGCGCGCTGATCACCTCTTCGAGCTCGTCACGAGCGCGATCCTGACGAGCGCGGCGAGTGGCGACGGGGCGAGCGGCTGACATGGCCTCCGTGCTGAGGTGCCGTCTCGGCGATGCTGCTGGTCATGGAGGAGTTGAGCCCGCCGGAGCGGGGCGGTTCGGTGCCACGGCCGCACCGTCCACCACCAGCACGGGGCCGTCCGGTCGCTTGCTGTCCCGGATCGGCAGGACACCGGGAAAGCCGTCGGCGACTTCCACGCAGTTGCCGCCGTCCTGGTTGCTGTAGCTGGACCTGCGCCAAGCCGCGTGGCTCACGTCGATTCGGGGGGATCGCATGGGAGCTCCTCCATCAACTGCTCGATGGACGCCACGGTTTCTGGTGGCGGCAGGGCTACGTCTCGCAGCCGATCGTAGGCGATACGTAGGCGATCGAACCCTGACGGGCTTTCGATCAGATTCCCGGAGTATCCCGTCTCGGTGTAGTCGACTCCCTTCCCGTCCCGCAACCACAGCAGCATGGTGTCCGTGTTGCTCAAGCCGTGGTGCCCTGCGGAGAACGGCAGCAGTTGGAGTGTGACGTTCGGCCACTGCGCCATCTCCACAAGCTGCGCCAGCTGTGCGCGCCAGGCCACTGGGTCCCGCAGCGGCCTGCGCAGGACGGCCTCATCGAGGACCGCCCGGAAGTCGGCCCGGTCCGCACCGGTGAGCAGGGATCGCCTGGCCAGTCGTGCCGCCACCTGCTCCTCCACGTCGTCCTCCAGCGGCTCGGCGGACCGGATCAACTCACGGGCGTAGTCCTCGGTCTGGAGCAGGCCCGGTACCAACGACACCGCGAACTGGTGCAGAACGCTGGCCTCCGCCTCGGTCCGCATGTACGACAGGTACTTGCTGCGGAACGCCTCGACCTTGGCCAGCCGCCACAGCAGCGTCAGATGCGGTGTCGTCCCGTACGGCGCGTCCAGGTCGGCCACAATCTCCGCGCTGCCGAGGCTGCCGTCGTGCTCCATCTTGTAGAGGTGCGAGAAGTCGTAGCCGACCTTCGCGCCCAACTCCCGGTAGGACCAGTCCGCCTCGGCCCGTAGCCGGGCCAACTCCTGGACGAACGTCTGCCGCGCCGACCGCTCGTCCGCGCGCGCTTTCTCCTTCTCCGCCGGCATGCGCACACTCCTTCGCCACGATCCCCTGGGCACGCCAGGTCGATCGCCGCCGAACCGAGGGGAGTTCGCCGGACATCCGCACGAAAGAGTGGTGCCGCTCAGTAGCCGACGGTGAAGTGCCGGTCCGCGCGCGGGTTCTCCAGTTCGTCGAGGATGGCGACGGCCAGGTCCTCGGCCGAGATGTGGGAGGTGCCGTCGGCGGTGGTGAGGAGGGTGGTGGTGCCGCGCCGGTAGTGGCCCGTGCGGGGGCCGGGTTGGAGGAGGGCGGGTGGGCTGAGGTAGGTCCAGTCGGCCGGGTGGGCGCGGCAGGTGGCCAGTTGGGCGGCGCTGGCGGCGGCGATCGCGCGGTATGGCGGCGGCACGTACTCCGCGCTGTCGAGGACGATCCGGTCGGGGTCGGCCGGGAGCCGCAGTGGGGCGGCGCCGCCGACGACCAGGATCCGGGTGCCGGCCTTGGCCGCCGCGTCGAGCAGGGTGGTCGTGGTCGGGACGAGGGTCGGTTCGTGGCCGGGTGCGGGTCGGGTCGCGGCCACGACCACGTCGGTGGAGGCGAACAGTTCGGTCATGCGGTGGAGGTCGTCGGCGTCGGCCACGACGGCGGTCGGGGACGTGCCGGACGGCGCTCGCCGGTGGACCGCGACCGGTTCGTGGCCCCGGGCGGCGGCCTCGGCGACGACGCGGGAGCCGACCATGCCGGCCGCTCCCAACACGGTGATCCTCAACGAGGGTTCCTTCCTGTGCGGGGGAGCTCCTGTGGATGTCGAGCCGCGGGAGCGAGGTTGGTTCGGGCGATGTGTTCGATCGGCGGGCTGGTCGGAGCACGGTGGCTGTTGTCGCCGCCCGTGCCGTCCGTAGGATCAGCCGGGGAGTCTCAGAGAGCGGAGGGCTCCGCGCACAAGGGGGAGCACGTCGGGTGAGCAACGTACTGACCATGAAAGTCCGCCGTCCCGCCGGTCCGGGCGGCACTCCGGAGCCGGTCAAGACCTGGGTCGAGTTCTCCGAGGGATCGGGGGCGCCACGGGTGGTCGCACACGCGGAGCGCGAGTTGCCGCCGGGCGGCATACCCGCGTACCTGGCCGCCCGTGGCAGTGGGGCCCGTTCCTTCGTCCTGTGGGCCGACGAGCACCGTCGGGAGCGGGTGGCGACCCTGGTGACCGCCTCTGCCGCGAGTGGTGTCGCGACGTTCCAGGTGCTGGGTCCGCAGGGCGAGTTGATCGGCTCGTTCGTACGTGAGAAGGCGCTGCGCGGCAGGGGTCTGCGCACTCGCTGGACGGTGACGCAGGCCGGTGGTCCCGCGGCGGTGGGTTTCAAGGGGCGGATCTTCTGGTGGTGCGTGTGGTGGCCTCTGTGGCCGGTGCAGGCTCTGATCGTCCTGGCCAGCCTGTTCTCCGGCGGTGGTGACGTCGCGCGTGGGCCCCGGCGCATCATCTGGCGCGTGGGCGGGCGGGCCACGTTGGAGTTCAGGTCTGGCGGCGACCGTCTGCTCCTGCACGCGCCGGAGACGGACTGGCGTCTGGGGGCGGCGCTGTTGGTTCTGCTGCGTGCCTTCGACAGCTGGGTCGGCGATCCGTGGGACGCCGCGAAGCAGTGACCGGTCGACCGGGCGGGTGCTCAGCCCGGCCCCGGCGCACCGTGGCCAGACGGGCACGGGTGGGCGCGGGGAGCTGTCCCGCGACGATCGCGGCGAGGGAGAGCCCGAAGCCGGCGAGCTGGACGAGGCCCAGGGTCTCGCCGAGCAGGGCGGCGCCGAGGAGGGCGGCCACCAGCGGCGAGAGCAGGCCGAGGACGGCGACCGAGGTGACGGGCAGGGCCGTCACGCCCCGGAACCACAGGGTGTAGGTGATCAACCCGCCCACCAGGCCGAGCCAGAGGTAGCCGAGGGCGGCGGGCGCGTCGACGGCCGGGGGTGGGCCCTCGGCGAGGAGGGTGACGGGCACCAGGAACAGGCCGCCGGCGGCGAGTTGCCAGCCGGCGAAGGCCATCGGGCCTACCCCGGCGGGGCGTCCCCAGCGCTTGGTGAGCGTCACGCCGAGCCCCATGGTGGCCGCGCCGGCGAGGCCGGCCGCGATCCCGACGGTGTCGAGGGACGCGTTGGGCCCGATCACCACCAGGCCGACGCCGACGACGCCCGCCACGCCCCACAGGAGCCGCCAGCCGGACAGCCGCTCGCGCAGCACCGTCACGGCCAGCACCGCGACGACGAGCGGCTGGGCGGCGGCCAGCGTCGCGGCGACACCGCCCGGCAGGCGCTCGGCCGCGACGAACAGCAGGGGGAGGAAGAGGCCGATGTTGAGTACGCCGAGCGCGGCGGCCTTCCCCCACCAGGCTCCGCGCGGCAGGGTCCGGGTGATCGCCAGCGCGATCAGGCCGGCGGGCAGCGCGCGCAGGAGCCCGGCGAACAGGGGGTGGCCGGCCGGGAGCAGCTCCGTGGTGACGACGTAGGTCGTGCCCCACACCGAGGGAGCCAGCGCCGTCAGGGCGGTCCGTTGCAGGTCACTGGTCATGCTCGAAGTCTCGTTCGAGGTGATCGATGAGTCCAACACATGTTTGTCAGTTCATCGATCTCGATCCACGATGGATCCATGGAGCTCCAGCAGATGCGCTATGTCCTCGCCGTCGCCGAGACCAACAGCTTCACCAGGGCCGCCGAGCGGTGCCTGGTGGTGCAGTCGGCGCTCAGCCACCAGATCGCCCGCCTGGAGCGGGAGCTCGGCGCGCGGCTCTTCGAGCGGACCAGCCGCCGGGTGCGTCTCACGCCGGCCGGCGCGGCGTTCCTGCCGGCCGCCCGCCAGTGCCTGGACGCGGCGGAGCGGGCGGCCGCCGAGGTCGCGGCGGCCGTCGGGGAGGTGCGGGGCCGGCTGGCCGTCGGCCTGATCCCCACCGTCGCCGCGGTCGACGTGCCGGGCGCGCTGCGCGACTTCCGCCGGCGGTATCCGGAGGTGCGCGTCAGCCTGCGGGTGGGCGGCAGCGACACCCTGGTCGAGCAGGTGCGCGAGGGCGCCGTCGACGTGGCGTTCCTCGGCCTGCCGACCACGGCGCACCCCCGGGGCGTCGCCGTGCGGGAGCTGGCCAGGGACCGGCTCGTCGCCGTGGTCGCGCCGGACCATCCGCTGGCCGGCGAGCCGGTGGTCGACCTGCGGCGGCTCGCTGACGAGGTGTTCGCCGACCTGCCGGCGGGCACGGCGGGGCGTGCCCAGTCCGACCTGGCCTTCGCGGCCGCCGGGCTCGGCCGGGACGTCGCCTTCGAGGTGAACACGGCGGACTACGTCGCCCGGCTGGTCGCCGCCGGCCTGGCCGTGGCCATGCTGCCCTCGGCCTATGTGCCACAGCTGCCCGGTGGCGTCGTCACCGTCGAGGTGTCCGACGCGCCGGCCCGCGTCGAGTACGTCATCTGGAGCCGTTCGGCGCGCACGCCGGCCGCGACCGCCTTCCTGGACGTCCTCGGCATCGAGCGGGACGACGCCACCGCGCCGGGCGGCGAGGCCGCGGCCGGTCAGCCGGCGGCGCACCGGTAGCGCGCCGGACGACGCCGCCCCGGATCAGCCGGCGGACCGCGGATAGCGCTCCAGCCAGACCGAGGACGACTCGCCGGGGCTGTGCAGCGACGGGCCCTGCGTCATCTCCATCGCGAAGTCGTCGGCCAGCGTCAGCAGCGTCTCCCGGCCCTCGAGCTCCGCCACCCAGGCCGGTGGCAGCGCCGTCTCGCCGTGCAACGCGCCCAGCAGGTTGCCGCAGACCGAGCCCGTGGAGTCGGAGTCGCCGCCGTGGTTGACGGCGAGCAGCAGGCCGTGCCGCATGTCCTGGGCCACCAGCGCGCAGTAGACCCCGATGGACAGCGCCTCCTCCGCCGTCCAGCCCTCGCCGAGCGACTCCACGAGCTCCGGCCTCGGCATGCCCTGCCGGACGGCGCCGAGGGCGCGCTTCAGGGCGTCGGTGGTCTCCTCGTGGCCGGGGCGGGTGGCCAGCTGCACCAGCGCCTTCTGGATCGCGGCGTCCAGGTCGTCGCCGCGCACCAGGCCGTGCACGATGGCCGCGAACGCGCCGGCCGCCAGCATCCCGGTGGGGTGGCCGTGGGTCTGCGCCGCGCACTCCACGGCGAGTTGGAAGACCAGTTGCGGCTCCCAGCCGACCAGCAGGCCGAAGGGCGCGGAGCGCATCACCGTGCCGCAGCCCTTGGAGTCCGGGTTCTTCGGCCGCTCGACGGTGCCCATCCTGGCGTCGCCGAGCCCGCTCAGGCAGGCCCGGCCGGGGGCGCGCTGGGAGTACAGCCACTCCTCGCGGGCCAGCCAGCCGTCCTCGGCGCGCCGCTCGTCCGGGCCCCACTCGCGCTGGGTGACGTACCAGCGGCGGTAGGCGGCGTGCAGGTCGGTCGGCGGGTGCCAGGCGCCGGTGTCCCGGCGAACGTGCGCCCTGATCAGGCCGTCCACCGTGAACATCGTCAGCTGCGTGTCGTCCGTGATCGCGCCGCGCCGGCCGTACGCGGGCACGTAGTCGGTGACGCCGTCCTCGCCGTGCTGTTCGACGATCCGCTCCAGCGAGTCGAACTCGACGCCGGCGCCCAGCGCGTCCCCGATGGCGCCGCCCAGCAGGCAGCCACGTACCCGGCTGCGGAAGTCCTGCTGGTCGGACCTTCCCCACAGCGCGCCCCCCGTCGGCACGCTCACCCCTCGCCGCCCAACACCGGGAGCAGCTTGGGAAGTCGACCGTCCGCCGCCTCGGCGGCCGCCACCCGTTCGGCCGGCACCTCGCCGTAGGTGGTGGTGCGCGGCCTGGACGGGCGGCCGATCGAGTCCGCGATGGCCTTCAGTTCGGCGACCGAGCGGTAGGAGCCGTAGGAGGAACCGGCCATCCGGGAGATGGTCTCCTCCATCAGCGTGCCGCCCAGGTCGTTTGCGCCCGAGCGCAGCATCTCGGCGGCGCCCTCGGTGCCCAACTTCACCCAGCTGGTCTGGATGTTGGTGATGTGCGGGTGCAGCAGCAGCCTGGCCATCGCGGTGACCGCCCGGTTGTCCCGGTGGGTCGGCCCGGGGCGGGCGATGCCGGCCAGGTAGACCGGGGCGTTGGTGTGGATGAACGGCAGGGTGACGAACTCGGTGAAGCCGGCGAGCCCCTTCTCCTCGTTCGCCCGCTGCATCCGGGCCAGGGTGCGCAGGTGGCCGAGCCAGTGCCGGGGCTGGTCGACGTGGCCGTACATCATCGTGGAGGACGACCTGATGCCCAACTCGTGGGCGGTGGAGACGACCTCGATCCAGGTGTCGGCCGGCAGCTTGCCCTTGGTGAGCACCCAGCGCACCTCGTCGTCGAGGATCTCGGCGGCGGTGCCCGGGATGGTGTCGAGCCCCGCCTCGCGGGCCGCGACCAGCCACTCGCGGATCGACAGCCCGGTGCGGGCCGCGCCGTTGACGACCTCCATCGGCGAGAAGGCGTGTACGTGCATGCCCGGCACCCGCTCCTTCACCGCGCGCGCGATGTCGAAGTAGGCGGTGCCCGGCAGGTCGGGGTGGATGCCACCCTGCATGCACACCTCGACGGCGCCCACCTCCCACGCCTGCGCGGCGCGGTCGGCGACCTGCGCCACCGACAGCGTGTAGGCGTCGGCGTCGGTGCGGCGCTGCGCGAAGGCACAGAACCGGCAGCCGGTGTAGCAGACGTTGGTGAAGTTGATGTTGCGGGTGACGATGTACGTCACCTCGTCGCCGACCACGGCGCGGCGCAGGTCGTCGGCGATCCGGCACAGCGCGTCGAGCGCCGGTCCTTCCGCGTGCAGCAGCGTCAGGGCCTGCTCGTCCGTCAGCCGGGTCGGGTCGTCGGCGGCCCGGGAGAGCGCGGCCCGCACGTCCCCCTCGATCCGCTCCGGCACCATGCCGGGCGCGGCCAGTTCGGCGAGCGCGGCCCAGTCGCCGTACACCTCGTCGAAGTCCGCCCGGCGGTCGCCGGTGCGTCCCTCGGTGTCGATGGCGCGGTGCAGGTCGGTGCGTCCGGCGGCGGTCAGCGGCTCGTCGGGCTCCTGCCAGGGCAGGCCGCGCGGGATGGCGTCCTCGCGGGCCAGGCCGGTCTCGGGCTCGGCGAGCGCCGTGACGTGCGGCAGGATCCTGGGGTCGAGCCAGGGCTCGCCGCGCTTCACGAACTCCGGGTAGATCGGGAGGCGTTCGCGCAGCGTGAAGCCGGCGGCCGCGGTGCGGCGGGTCAGCTCCTCGATCTGCGGCCAGGGCCGCTCGGGGTTGACGTGGTCGATGGTGAGCGGCGAGACGCCGCCCCAGTCGTCGATGCCGCAGCGGATCAGCAGGTCGAACTCGCCGTCGACCAGGTTCGGCGGCGCCTGGATGCGGGCCGTCGGGCCGAGCAGCAGCCGGGCCACGGCCACGGTGGCGGCCAGCTCGGCCAGCTCCGCGTCCGGCATGCCGCGCATCGCGGTGTCCGGCTTGGCGCGGAAGTTCTGCATGATGATCTCCTGGATGCCCCGGTGGGTCCTGGACACCCGGCGCAGCGCGAACAGCGACTCGGCGCGCTCCTCGTACGTCTCGCCGATCCCGATCAGCAGCCCGCTGGTGAACGGCACGCTGGACCGGCCCGCGTCCTCCAGCACCCGCAGCCGGACGGCCGGCTCCTTGTCGGGCGAGCCGTGGTGCGGGCCGCCCGGCTCCGACCACAGCCGGGTGGCGGTGGTCTCCAGCATCATGCCCATCGAGGCGGACACCGGCTTGAGCCGCTGGAAGTCCGTCCAGCTCAGCACGCCGGGGTTGAGGTGCGGCAGCAGCCCGGTCTCCTCCAGGACCCGCACCGCCATGGCGCGCACGTACTCGAGCGTCGAGTCGTAGCCGGCCGCGTCCAGCCACTCGCGGGCCTCGGGCCAGCGGTCCTCCGGCTTGTCGCCGAGCGTGAACAGGGCTTCCTTGCAGCCGAGTTCGGCGCCGCGCCGGGCGATCTCCAGCACCTCGTCGGGGGAGAGGAACATGCCGTGGCCGGCGCGGCGCAGCTTGCCCGGCACGGTCACGAAGGTGCAGTAGTGGCAGCGGTCCCGACACAGCCGGGTGAGCGGGATGAACACGCCCTTGGAGTAGGTGATGACGCCGGGCCGGCCGGCCGCCTCCAGGCCGGCGTCCCGCACCCGGGCGGCGGCGGTCGCCAGCTCGTCCAGGTCCTCGCTCTTGGCCTGCAACAGCACGGCGGCCTCGGTCACGTCCAGGGCCACCCCGTCCCTGGCCCGGCGCAGCGCGCGCCGCATCGCGTTGGCCGTGGGGGCCGCTCCGCTACTTGTCATGCCACCGAGCATAAGAGTGGGGTGGGGCCGACGCAGGTAGCCCTCTGGCGTTCCCCCGCACGTCATGTGGGGGCCCGCCGGGCGTGTGACCGTGGCTCGGTCCCCAACCCCCGAAAGACCGAACGGAGTTGTGCCCATGGGCGCGGTGAACCGACGTGACCTGCTCAGACTCGGTGCGGCCACCGGCGGCGCGGCCGCCGTTACCCTGGCCCCCGTGGACTTCGCGAACGCCGACGACGGCGACGCCTCCGCCCGGCCCGAGACCCGCACCGTGCGCGGCCACCTCGACACCGGCGCGCCCGACTTCGTCTACGTCCCGGTGCGGGTGCCGCGCGGCGTGCGCCGGCTGGCCGTCTCCTACAGCTACGACCGGCCGCAGGTGCCCGCGGGCACCCCGGGCAACGCGCTGGACATCGGCGTCTTCGACGAGCGCGGCACCGAGCTCGGCGGCGAGGGCTTCCGCGGCTGGTCGGGCGGCGCGCGCACCGAGTTCTTCCTGAGCGCCGAGGAGGCCACCCCGGGCTACCTGGCAGGACCGGTCAACGCCGGCACCTGGCACGTCGCGCTCGGCCCCTACACCATCGCCCCCCAGGGCCTGGACTACGAACTGACCATCACCCTGGAGTACGGGCCGGCCGGCACCACCCCGCGCCCCACCTACCCCCGCGAGCGCGCCCGCGGCCGTGGCCGCGCCTGGTACCGGGGCGACTGCCACCTGCACACCGTCCACTCGGACGGGCGCCGCACCCCGGCCGAGGTCGCCGCCGCGGCCCGCGCGGCCGGGCTCGACTTCATCGTCACCACCGAGCACAACACCACCTCGGGCCACGGCGCCTGGCGCGGCCTGGACGGCGACGACCTGCTGGTCCTCTGCGGCGAGGAGGTCACCACCCGCAACGGCCACTACCTGGCGCTCGGCACCGACCCCGGCACCTTCGTCGACTGGCGCTACCGCGCGCGCGACGACGCGTACCCCCGCTACGCACGCCGTATCCACCGGGCGGGTGGACTCGTCGTACCGGCGCACGCCCATGCCGCGTGCATCGGCTGCTCGTGGAAGTTCGGTTTCCGCGAGGCCGACGCCGTCGAGCTGTGGAACGGCGAGTGGACGGCCGAGGAGGAGCTGGCGCTGGCCAGCTGGGAGTCGCTGCTGCGTGGCGGCGGCGACTGGCTGCCGGCGATGGGCAACAGCGACGCGCACCGCGAGCCGCAGCCGGTCGGCCTCGCCCAGACCGTGGTGCTGGCCGATGGTCTGGACCGCCGCTCCGTCCTGGCCGGCATCGCGGCAGGCCGGAGCTACCTCGCCGAGTCCTCGGCCGTCACGCTCGACCTGACGGTCACCGACGAACGCGGCCGGCGCGCCGGCATCGGCGAACGCCTGGACGCCCCGGCGGACCGGAAGGTCACCGTCCGGCTCGAGGTGTCCGGAGTGCCGGGCGGGGTGCTGCGACTGATCACGGACCAGGGCCTCATGCGTTCGACGCAGCTTTCGTCGGACATCAATTCGGGGACCCTCACCTGGGAGACAACCGTCTCGCTGGTGGCCTATGTTCGGGCCGAGGTACGCCACCGACCGGCCGACGGCGGGGCGTCCGGGCTGCCCGGAGCGATGGCCGCGATGAGCAATCCGGTCTTCCTCGGGGGCAGTTCAGGCCGATAGACTCCAACGTTCGCCCCATACGTTAATGAGGTAGAGGCAGAAAACCCATGACCGTTGGTGAGGGGACCGCCCAGGGGACCCTGTACTTCTCCGTGCTCGGGCCCGTCCGTGTCCGGCAGGGCGAACGGGAGCTGTCCTCCACCTCCCCTCAACTGCGGGCCGTCATCGCGGCCCTGCTGCTGCGTCACGGTCGCACGGCCACCGCCCAGGAGCTGGTGAGCGCCCTGTGGGGCGAGGACCCGCCCTCCCAGGCGGTGGCCACGGTGCGCACCTACGCCTCGCGGCTGCGGAAGATGCTGAGCGGGCGGGCCGACGTGTGGGTGAGCGAGTTCGGCGGCTACGCCCTCCGGCTCGGCCCCGACGACGAGCTGGACGTGAACGTCGTGGCCCGGCTGACCGCGGCGGCCGAGAAGGCGTCGGCCGCCGGCGAGCTCAGCCGGGCCCACGAGTTGTACGGGCAGGCGCTCGGCCTGTGGGACGGCGAGGCGCTGGGCAGCGTGCCGGGCCCCGAAGCGGAGATGCAGCGCACCCGCCTGGCCGAGCAGCGGCTCAACCTCATGGAACAGCGCCTCGACGTGGGCCTCCAGGCGGGTCTACACGCGGAGTCGGTCTCCGAGTTGACCGCGCTCACCACGGAGAACCCGTACCACGAGCGGTTCGTGGAGCTGCTGATGCTGGCGCTCTACCGCTGCGGCCGGCAGAAGGAGGCGCTGGCCGTCTACGCCGACGCCCGCAAGAAGCTGATCAACGAGCTGGCGGTCGAGCCGCGCGCCGAGCTCTCCGAGCTCCAGCAGCGCATCCTCAACGCCGACGCCTCCCTCAACTACGTGGGCCAGCCGCAGACCTCCGCCCCGCCGCCGATCCGCCCGGCCCAGCTCCCGGCCGCCGTCCCCGACTTCACCGGGCGCGCCGCGTTCGTCGCCGAACTCGGCGCCCAACTGGCCACCGCCGGCGGCCGCGTCATGGTCGTCTCCGCCGTCGCCGGCATCGGCGGCGTCGGCAAGACCACGCTGGCCGTGCAGGTCGCCCACGCGGCCCGGGAGAACTTCCCCGACGGGCAGCTCTACGTCGACCTCCAGGGCGCCGGCTCCACGCCCGCCGACCCCAAGGCCGTGCTGGGCGCCTTCCTGCGGGCGCTGGGCACCGCCGAGGAGGCCATACCGCAGAGCCTCCAGGAGCGCGCCGCCCACTACCGCTCGCTGCTCGACGGTCGGCGACTGCTGATCCTGCTCGACAACGCCCGCGACGCCGCCCAGATCCGCCACCTGCTGCCCGGCACCCCCGACTGCGCCACCCTCATCACCAGCCGGGTGCGGATGGTCGACCTCGCCGGCGCCCACCTCGTCGACCTCGACGTGATGAGCCCCGAGGAGGCCCTGACCCTCTTCACCCGCATCGTCGGCGCCGAACGCGTCAACGCCGAGCGCCAGGCCGCCATGGACGTCGTCGCCGCCTGCGGCTTCCTGCCGCTGGCCATCCGCATCGCCGCCTCCCGCCTCGCCTCCCGCCGCACCTGGACCGTCTCGGTGCTGGCCAGCAAGCTCAGCGACGAACGCCGCCGCCTCGACGTCCTCCAGGCCGGCGACCAGGCCGTCAAGGCCACCTTCGAACTCGGCTACGGCCAGCTGGACGCCGAACAGGCCCGCGCCTTCCGCCTCCTCGGCCTCGCCGACGGCCCCGACATCTCCCTGCACGCCGCCGCCGCGCTCCTCGACCGCGATGCCGAGACCGCCGAGTCCGTCCTGGAGACGCTGGTCGACACCTCCCTGGTGGAGTCCGCGGCACCGGGCCGCTACCGCTTCCACGACCTCGTGCGGCTCTTCGCCCGCGCCTGCGCCGAACGGGACGAGCAGCCGCCGGCGGAGCGGGAGGCCGCGCGGGTGCGGCTGCTCGACTTCTACCTGGCCACCACCGCCCGGGTCTACGAGCTGGAGCGGCCCGGCGACCGGCTGCCGCACCACCTGACGCCCACCAGCCACCCGGGCCTCGACTTCGACACGGCCGAGGCCGCGGTCGAGTGGCTGTTCACCGAGGCCGACTGCCTGCTCTCCTGCGCCCGGCAGGCCGTCGAGCCGGGCCGGGTGCGCCCGGGAGCCGACCTGCTGCTGGTGGCCCGCGACCTGTCCGAGTCCGGGGTGTTCTCCTTCCAGTACGAGCGGGCGGCCGAGGCGCTGCTCCGCGCCGCCCAGGACGCCGACGACCCGCGCACCGAGGGGCGGGTGCTGATCGCCCTGGCCCAGGCCGACAACCACGCGGGACGCTTCGAGTCCTCGGACGCGCACGCCCAGCGGGCCTGGCTGCTCGGCGTCGCGGCCGAAGAGCCCACCATCCGAGCGCAGGCCGCCAACCTGCGCGGCATCGCCGCCGGCTACCTGGGCCGGGAGGCGGACGCCGAGGGCTATCTCCTCAAGGCACTCGACGCGTTCCGCGAGTACCAGGACCGCCCCGGCGAGGCCAGCGCCCTGGCGAACCTGTCCCGCAGCTGCCTCAATCTGGGCCGCACCACCCAAGCCGTGGAACTCGCCTACCAGTGCCTGGAGATCCTCAAGTCACCCGGGTCGGGGATCCGACTCGCCAACGGCCAGTACGCGCTGGGCCGCTCCCTGGCCGCTGACGGCCAACCCCAGGCGGCCATGCAACAGTTGACCGCCGCGCTGGCCACCTTCACGTCCCACAGGCAGCGGCTCTGGGAGGGCATGACCCTCTTCCGCATGGCCGAGGTGCACCTGAGCACCGACCAGCCGACCGAGGCCGCGCGCCTCGCCGAGCAGGCCCTCGCCCAACTCCGCGACGTCGGCGGCGACTACCGACGCGCCCAGATCCTCACCCTGCTCGGCCACGCCCTCTCCGCCATCGGCCAGGCCGGCCGCGCCCACGCCTGCTGGGAGCAGGCCCTCGCCACCTTCGAGGAGTTGGGCAGCCAGGAAGCCGACGCCGTCCGCAACCTTCTGCGCTCCAGCGCCATCTGAGCTTTCAAACCTCCCGCCAGCACCCCATATATCAATCGTTTATCTCGGCATGCGAGGCTCATGCGCAGCAACCGCCACATTCGGGGGCAACGGTTGCCGGCCGGGCCGTCCGTTGGCCACGGGGGAGTCAAGGGACGGCCCGCGCCCGCTCACCTTCAGGACTGGAGTTCATCGTGACCGAGAACAACAAGCAGCGGGCCACCAGGGACGCGCAGGGCACCACCATCAAGCCGCTGGGGGACAACTACGGGACCAGCGAGCCCGTCGACACCGAGGACGACAACTACGGCACCAGCGAGCCGGCCGTCAAGCCGCTGGCCGCGTCGACCGCGAAGCCGCCGGTGAAGCCGCTCGGTGACAACTACGGCACCAGCCAGCCGGCCGACACGCCCCAGAAGTAACCGGGGGCACCACCGAGCGACCGGCCGCAGCGGAGACTCGTCGCCGCGGCGGCCGGTTCTTATGTGCCCAATCCCGGGCACATTCGATTGGAGAGCGAACAGCTACTAGGAGACTCCGCATGACTCGCACTCAGAGGATCCTCGCCGTCTGCCTCACGACGGTGGCGTGTGTCCTGGGCGCCACCGCCCCCGCGCTGGCCCTCGGGCCGAACGCGTCCACTCCGGTGACGGAGCCCAACGGCGACAACTGGGGCACCACCGCCCCGGCGACCGTCGAGTAACCCGCTCCGCTTCGCGGGGCGAGCCCTCGGGCCCGCCCCGCGAAATCGTTTATCGCCTGTTTATTGGTGGCTGTCATGCTCATAAGTGTTCGACCGCACAGGGGTGCGCGGTCGGTCACTCGGTCCCGGGTTCTGTTCGGCAGTGACGGGGGAGCTGCCGGACGGGCGCCGGTGCGAGGTGGTCCAGGCGGCGCGGAGGGGGCGCCGCCTGGACCGAACCCCGCCGGAGGCGACCGCGTTTCGGGGGAAAACGCGGTCGACCCGGGACCCGTCCGGTCGCCGCGGCGGCGGCACCGGACACTGCCGGCGCTGGCCGGCTCGGAGGACACGGAGGGGAGTCGTCCGGGCCGTCAGCGCCGTTGCCTTTCCGGCCGAAACGGACGGTCGCTCCGGCAAACCTCTCTGTGATCTAGTCAGCAAGATCCGCACGACTCTCGCCTCCCACCCAGGTCCTGCACCAGGCTGATTCGGCGACAGGACCCGGAACCACAGGAGGAGAAACCCCGCATGAGCAAACACCCCCGGACGCTGCGTGGCACGTTGACCGCCGCCCTCGCCGCCGCGGCGCTGCTCGCCACCCAGGGCGGCGCGCACGCCGACGACGCCGCGCCCCGCATCATCGGCGGTGGGGACGCCACCGAGACCTACTCGTTCATGACGGCGATCGACATGCTGCGGGACAACGGCGAGTACCGGTTCCGCTGCGGCGGCTCGCTCGTCGACGAGCAGTGGATCCTCACCGCCGCGCACTGCGTCGCCGACCGCGACACCGGCGAGGTGCTCGACGCCTCGCTTTTCACCGCCCGGGTCGGCTCCAACGACCGCACCGCGGGCGGCAGTACGGCCGACGTGACGGAGGTCGTGGTCCACCCCGACTACCTGGCGGACCACGAGCGGATGATCGGCGACCTCGCCCTGCTGCGGCTGGCCGAGCCGATCACCGACCAGCCGACGGCCGTGCTCGCCGAGGACGTCCCCGAGGTCGGCTCCGAACTGCGCATGATCGGCTGGGGCTACCAGTCCAACGGCGCGACCACGCTGCCCACCCGGCTCCAGCAGCTCGACAGTCTCGTCAGCCCGGCCGAGGACTGCGTCGTCGGCGGGCCCTGGGACATCGGCGAGGGCGACTTCTGTACCAGCACCGAGACCGAGAGCGGCTACTGCGGCGGCGACTCGGGCTCGCCCGCGCTCCAGTGGGTCAACGACCGCTGGGAGGTCGTCGGCGTCGTCAGTCGCGGCGTCGGCGACGACTGCGCCACCGAGCCGGACGTGCTGCCGGCCGTCGCCAGCCACAAGGACTGGATCGCCACCACCGTCGCCGGCTGACGCGACCCGCTCCCGGGACCGCGGGACGCCCATCACCTCGTAGGCGCCCCGCGCACACCCGTCGCCACGGCCAACGCCGCCGCCACCGCCGACAGCACGGCGAGCCACGCGAACAGCCGCGGGTAGCCGCCGAGCGGCCCGGCCAACGCGGCCGTCGCGAACGGCGTCAGTGCCCCCACCACCGTGACCGGCGCGGCCAGCAGCGCGGAGAGCCGCCCGTAGGCCGCGCTCCCCCAACGGTCGGGCACGGCCGTCGCCTGGAGCAGCGTCACGTTGCCCCGCACCATCCCGGCGAGCACCGAAAGCACCACCAACAGCCAGGCGGGGCCCGGCACCAGGCCGAGCGCGGCGGTCGTCGCCCCGCCGAGCGCGATCAGCGTCACCGTGCGCGCCACGGTCCCGGTGCGGCGGGCCAACGTCGCGTACAGGGCCCGCCCCAGGGTCTGCCCGGCCCCGCCCAGGCCAAGCGCCCAGGCGGCCGTCGAGGGCGAGAGACCGCGCTCGGTCAGCAGCGGCACCAGGGCGATGACGACGCCGAAGACCACGAACCCGGAGAGGGTGAGGGCGGTGGCGAGCAGCACGAAGGGGCGGCTGCGCGCCACGCCCGTGCCGGCGGCGCCGGCCGGGCCCGGCTCGGGCTGCGCCGGCCAGGGGGCCCGCAGCGCGAGGAAGTGCGGCGGCACGGTGACGACCGCGAACACGGCCGCCAGCACCAGGTAGGCGCCGCGCCAGCCGAGCGGCTCGGCCAACGCGGCGGTCAGCGGCGCGAAGACGGTGGAGGCCAGGCCGCCGGTCAGGGTGACCGCCGTCAACGCCCGCACCCGGCGCGGCCCCCACCAGCGGGCGACGGCGGCGAACGCCGGCTGGTAGAGGGTGCCGGCCATGGCGACGCCGACCGCCAGCCAGGCCACCGCGAACACCGCCGGGTTGGGCGCGGCGGCGAGCCCGAGCAGCGCGACCGTGCCGAGCACCGAGCCCCAGGTCATCACGGCGCGTGGCCCGCGCCGGTCGATCAGCCGGCCCACAGGTATGCCGACGCCGGCCGAGACCAGCAGGGCGGCGGAGAACGCGGCGTTGCAGGCGCTCGCCGACCAGCCGGTGTCGGCCGTGATGGCGGGCAGCAGCACGGGGAACGCGTAGTAGAGGATGCCCCAACTGGTGATCGAGGTCAGGCACAGCGCCGGCAGCACGCCCCTGGGCGGCCGGTCCTGCTCGACGACGGCGGGATGGGCGGCTGTCCTCGGCGCGGCCGTGTCGGGGTCGTTCGTCATGCCCACAGCATTCCCCGGCCTGCTGGGCGGCGGCACCCCACTCCCGTGCCGCCGCCGGGGCGGGCATCCGATGCGCCCCCGCTCCCACGGGGTGTGCGGGAGCGGGGGCTCAGCCGGAACGCACCTGTCATTGTGGGCAGTCCTGGCTCCCCTGTCCTTGACCGGCAGCGCCCACCGACTTGACGATCGGTGCACGGCCACCTGAGGTAATCGGTTTGCGCCCGCCCGGCCCGACGTGTTTGCGTGCCTCCCTGAGGAAAGGAACCCCGAGTGGCACTGACGTCAAGCACCCCCACGGGCATCGCCTACGACCGGGCGGGCCCCGCGGGCGGGCCGCCCGTCGTCCTGATCCACGCGGGCGTCGCCGACCGCCGGATGTGGGACCCGCTCTGGCCCGAGCTCACCGCGGAACGCGACGCGATCCGCCTGGACCTGCGCGGCTTCGGCGACTCCGGTGACCGGCCGGCCGGCGCGCTCTCCCCCGTCGGCGACGTGCTCGACGTGCTGGCCGCGCTCGGCGTCACGGGCCCCAGCCACCTCGTCGGAGCCTCCTACGGCGCGGGCGTGGCCGTCGAACTCGCCCTGGCAGAGCCGTCGTCGGTCGCCTCGCTGCTGCTGGCCGCGCCCGGCGGCTCCCTCATCCCCGAACTCACCCCTGACCTGCGGACCTTCGTGGAGGCCGAGCGCGCCGCCCTCACCCGTGGCGACCTGACGGCCGCCGTCGAGGCCAACATCGCCTGGTGGGTCGAAGGACCCCAGCGGCGCGGCGACGAGGTGGACCCGGCCGTCCGCGACCTGGTGCGGCTCATGCAGCGCCGCGCCTTCGAGCTGACCGCCGACTGGGACGACGTGGAGGCGGCCGAGGCGGACCCGCCCGCCCTCGACCGCCTCGGCGAGCTACGGGCCCCCACCCTGGTGCTGCTCGGCGCCCTCGACCTGAAGGCCATCCACGCGGCGGCCGCCCGGCTGGCGGCGGACGTCCCCGACGTCCGCCGCGTCGACTGGCCGGACGTCGCCCACCTGCCGTCGCTCGAGCGCCCGTCCGACTTCCACGCCCTGCTGCGCGACTGGCTGGCGTCGCGCGGGGCGTGAGCCGGGCGTGGCCCGGGCCTCAGAGCCTCAGCCGAAGGAGAGGCTCATGTCGGTCACGTACCAGAGCCCTTCGATCTCGCTGGCGTCGATCCCGATGCCGATCTGCCCCGGCTCCACGCCGGTCGAGTTCGACACGACGATGTCCTGGAGCGTCTGACCGTCCACGGTGACCTGCTCCCCGTCGAACGTCACCGTCCCGGCCGACTCGGTGCCCTCGGCGACCTCGACGGCGAGCGGCTGCCCCGGGTTCTCGGGGGCGAACGACTCGCGGAGCGCGCTCACGCTCTGCCGTGCCTGCTCCGCCTGCGGTCCTTCGCCCTCGCACATCTCGGCGGTGTTGGCCGCGACCGCGCCGTCGACACCCGGTGTCCCCATCGCGAGGCAGGCGTCCACCGGCCGGTCCTCCACGATCGCGGTGATCCACACCGCCACCGCGTCACCGGCCGCCGCCTGTCCGCCGCCCTGCGCCTCCCCGGACGCGTCCGCCGCGGACTCGTCGGCCTCGGTCGACTCCTCCGACTCCTCCGCCCCCTCGGCCTGCTGCGACTCGGTGGCCTCCGAAGTCGTGTCCGCCGACTCCCCGGACTCGTCCGAGCAGGCCGTCACGGTGAGCGCCGCCGCCACGGCGAGCCCACATATGCCACCGACCCGGCGCACGACCCTCGACTTCGCAGTTCTCATCTCGCCCCTCAGCGTTGACAACGTGATCTTGTCGCAGCCGGTACGGTACGCCACCGGCGATGGCCACACCGCCACGTCTCCGACGCCGGGGCGCCCACGGCCGGCTCGCCGGGGTCGCAGGCCGCCCGCCAGGGCACGAAGCGGTTCTCCAGGCTTCAGGACTGCTGGATTCCGCTGTGCTCGATGGCTTCGAAGATGTCCGCGTCGGTCTCCCGCTGCCACGTCGGGAGTTCCGCCCAGTCCGCCACGTAGCCCGGCTTGGGCGAGTCGATGAGCTTGTGGATCTGGGCGATCCAACAGAGGGCCACGAACCGGCCTTTCTGCTCCCTGGTGAGCTTCCTGGTGTTCCCGTCGCTGACCGAGATGAACTCGCGCACCTGACCGCAGACCGCGGCAGCGGCCTGAAGCTCCCAGTCCGGCGTCTCGTCCCAGGGCGTCACGTAGCCAGGCTTCGGCTCACCGGGGTAGTGCTTCTTCACGCCGGCGATCCACGCTTCACGGAAGATCCGCCCCGCCTCGTCCGTCATACCGTGTTCCCTTCTGGTCTCAATCCGCTGTTGCGGCGCAACGCCTCACGTCGGCACCTGGCCGGCCTCGCTGTGGGCTGGCCTCGCGTTCGTCCGCCGGGTCGCGGCGACCGCCTCCGTGTAGAGCTCGCGGGTCAGCTCTGCCTCCCCGATTCCGAGTTCGGCCAGCACCTCTCGAATACCGGCCAGCGCTGCGGGGAGGTCGTCGCTCGACTCGACCAGCGTCTCCACCTCGAGATAGTCCCCTTCGATCTCCGGAACCCGCACGAGCGTTGCCAGCATCCGACGCCCACGAGCCTCGAACTCGTAGTTGCGACACCGTTTTTCAAAGGCGATGAACGGCCGGTAGCCGAGCCCGCTCAGAATGGCGTGCAACGCCTCGACCTCGGCGATCTCGCTCTCGTGCTCCGGCTTGGACCCCGACTCCGCGTCGATCACGGCGTCCTTGAAGGTGAGCACGGAACGTTTGCCCCGAGCGTTCTCCACCGTTCGCACTCGGAGCTCCTGGTCACGCCCGCTGAGCGTACGACCGTCGTCGTAGTACGTGTCCCAGTAACGCTCGACACGGCTCGTCCCGTACTGCCCGAGCCGCCGCGCGACTTCCTCCGGGTCACGCACCCGCGCCTTGAGTTCGGCTTCGATCACGCCGCCTCCTGACATCAGATTGTTCGTTCACTGTCAGCCCGTATTACCTCGAACATCCTCCGAAACCCGTGGTAGAGCGGACCGCTGGGAGTCTCCGCGATCTCGTACATCGCCGACTCGTGCCCCTCCCAACCCGCGTCGAACGCGGAGACGAACATCCTCGAATCGAGCCGGATGATGCGCCACGTGGGCAGAAGTCGATATCGCCAGACCTGAAGGTCGCACGAAGCACCGAGCCCTTTCAGGGCAGCCTCGGTGAGCTGGACCCCGCCCGCCAAGGATTCCGGCGACTCTCCGATTTCACCGGCCCTTTGGGAGATGGTGGGCGCGTCCGGAGCGAGAAGCGCACGACGGCCGGCCCCCGGAAGGGGCCGGCCCCGCCGGCACGTCCACGCCTACCGCTGGAGCGGCGACCGCCGCACCTACGACCAGGAGGGCCCACGCCGACCGGAGTCGCCCGCGTTCGCGACGAACGGTTGCACGCCGATCCTCATCGCCAACTGGCTTCTGCGGCCGGCCAGCGCCATCGCCGGCACGTTCCACGACGTCCACGACGCCGTCCGCTGGTTCGAGGAAGAGATGACGCGCGCCGCGCCCGGCTTCGCCAATCCGCCGGAGCGTGAACCGGCGCGGCTCGCCGCGAAGCTGGCGCACGTCGCCGCCACCCTCCACCGGGGAGGTGACGCACACGCCGCTTGGTATCTCCAAGCAACCGGCTACACCACCCTCGACCTCATCACCTGCTCGCCCAACCACCGTGCTCCCGCGCTGCCTTGTCCGCGGGTGGGAAAGGTGGTTGCGGCCGGCCGTCGGTGAGGACACAGTCGGCGCCGGGGGGGGCGGAACCTCGTGGAGGGAGAGCCGTGGGATATCGCGAACTGGCCACCCGGCCCGTGCTGTTCTGGGTGCTCGTCGCCGTGGGGGCGCGGTTGCCCGTCGCGATGGCGCCGCTCGCGTTCGTCTTCCTGGTGCGCGAACGGCCGGACGGTTCCGCGCTGGGCGCCGGGATCGCCGCGGCGTATGTGATCGGGGAGGTCGTGGGGGCGGTGGCGCTCGGGCCGCGGTTGCGGCCGGCGCGGGCGCGGGGTCAGTTGGCGGCCGGGTTGGCCGGTGGCGCCTGCGCGTTCGCGGGGATCGGGTTGCTGCCCGACGCGCACCCGGTGCTGCTCGGCGCCCTCGCCGCGCTCTCCGGCGCCGTGCCGGCCGCGGCGCCCGGCGGGCTGCGTGCCCTGCTGACCGCGCCGCTGCCCGAAGAGCTCGTGGTCAAGGCGCTGAGCGTCGAGTCCGTGCTCACCTACGCGGTCTGGGCCGCCGCGCCCGCGCTCGTCGGGGGGCTCGCGCTGGGCGTCGGCCCGGCGCTGCCGCTGCTGCTCGCCGCGCTGCTGATGGCCGCGGCCACCGTCGGACTGTGGGCGCTGCCGGCGGGGTGGCAGGCGGAGCCCGACGACCGGCGGGGCGCCTCCATGGCGCGCACCCTCGTCCGCGCCTGGCCCGTCTACCTCACCGGCGCGGCCGCGATGTCGCTGCTTGCGCTGGCCGAACTCGTGCTGCCCGCGCTGCTCGAACAGCGCGCGATCGGCGTCGGCTGGACGGGCCCTCTGCTCGCCGGCTACTCGGTCGCGGCCGCCGCGGGGGCCGCCCTCTACGGCCTGCGCGACAGTTGGCCGGGCTCGTTGCGCACCCAGAGCCTGGTCCTGCTGCTCGCCGTCACCGGCTGCGTGGCCTTCGCCGCCACGGCCCGCTCGCTGCCCTGGATCGCGGGCGCGCTCCTCGTCGCCGGGCTGTTGCAGGCCGGCGTGCTGGTGACCCGGGTGCTGTCCCTGCGCGCGGCCCTGCCGCCCAGCGCGCACGCCGCCGCCTACTCGGTGATGTACGCGGTGGTCGGCGTCGGCTACGGCGGCAGCGCCGCGCTGGCCGGGGCCGTGCAGAGTGCCGCGACACCGTCCGTCACGGTGCTCGCCGGCGTGGGCTTCACCCTGCTGCTGGTCGCTGCCAGCGCGCTGGGCGACCTGCGGCTTGCTCGTGCCGGCCAAGCGCCGCCAGGGTCAGGGTCGCGGTGAGCGATCCGGCCGCCATCAGGGTGATCGCCGTGGCCGGGGAGGTCAGTTGGGCCAGCGCGCCCGCGATGACGGCGCCGACGCCCTGCATCGCGGTCATGCCGGTGGCGTGCAGGCCGAGGGCCTGGCCCGTGAGGTCGTCGGGGGTGAGGGACATCAGGCGTTCCTGGAGGACCAGGCTCGCGGCGAAACCGAAGGAGGCGACGGCCACGGCCACGGCCGACAGCGCCACCCCGGGCCGCAGGACGAAGAACAGGTAGGGAGCGGCCAGCAGCAGGCGCAGCGGGGTCGCCAACCGGGGACGCACGGCGGGCGGCACCAGGCGGCCCACCGCGAGGTCGCCGAGGAACATGCCGAGCGCCCCGCACGCGTACAGGGTGCCGGCGGCCTCGGGGGCGTACGAGACGTAGAGCGAATCACCGCCGACCACCAGGCCGTTGGGGACCCACAGCGCCAGGTACGTCAGGCGGCGGGGACGCGAGGACCACAGGAGGGCGTTGCCGCGCCAGGTCGCCGAGACCGACGGGCGGCCGGCGGAACGCGGCGGGCGGGCCGTGAGGCCCAGGCGGATGACACCGGCCGCCAGCACGTACAGCGCCGCCGCCAGGAGCAGGCAGGTCCGGGGGGACAGCAGCGCGAGCAGTGCGCCGCCCGTCGCGAAACCGGCCACCTGCGTCAGACCCCAGAGCATGTTGTACACCGAACGCCCCAGCACGTAACCGTCCTTGGACAGGATCTCGGTCAGCAGCCCACCGCGCACTCCCCCGCCGAGCGACGCGATCAGCCCCTGCGCCAGGATCACGCAGAACACCGCCGGGACCGGCAGCCCCGGCAGCGCCAACACCGCCGTGCCGGCCGCGAAGGCCAGGGCCAGCCCGGACAGGATCGCGCGCGGCGGCAGGCGGTCGGCGAGCGAGAGCAGGAACGCGCCTCCGACCAACTGCGCCAGCTGCGGGCCGAACATGCTCACCGCCGACAGGAAGGGGGATCCTGTGGCCCGGAAGACCAGCGTGCCGAGAGCCAGGCCGCCGATCGTCTGGGCCACGGCGAACACGCCGAAGGAGAGCAGGAACGGGCTGAACTCCGGGGTGCGGAAGAGGGTTCGGTAGCTGCGCATGAGCCGGAGTCTCGGAGCGGCGAGGGGGCGGTGGATACTGTTTCGCCGACACGCGAAAGGTCATGCGCCATGGGCTGGTGGCGGATCGAGAGTGACACCCTCGTCCACAGTCGGTTCGTGGTCTCGCCGTTCGCCGAGACCTTCGCGAGCCTGCGGCTGCTGCACGCCGGGACCGGTGCCCATCCGGGCGAGACGGCCTGGCTGCGCGACCACCTGCCCGGCTACCGCGCGCGCCTCGCGGCCGACCCGGTGGCCGCGCTGCTCGTCCGGGTGGCGATCGGCACGTCCTGGATCGCCGACTTCTTCTGCCCCACCTCGCGCGAGGGGGAGCGTTTCGAGGAGACCGTGGCCCGGGTGCGGGCCGCCGGGGCCGACCAGGCGCGGGACGACCTCCGGGTGTGCCTGAAGGGCCCGTTGCCCGCCGCCCTGGAGCGGGACGACCTGCCCCAGCGGGCGACCGCGCTGCTCACGTACGTCTGGGCGGCGACCGTGTGGCCGTACTGGGAGCGCCGGCGGCGCGTCCTCGAGTCCGACGTGGTCGCGCGGACCGCGCGCGTGAGCCAGGGCGGCTGGGCGGCCGTGCTGGACTCACTGAGGCCGGGGACCAAGTGGCTCGGAGAGAGCCGGTTCCAGGTCAACCGGAACGCGTATCCGCCGCGCGAGATCGCCGCCGGGGCCGAGCTGCTCTTCATGCCGGTGACGCCGAGGACCAGTTGGGTCTCGTGGGAGGGGCGGGAGCGGTACGCCGTCGTCTACCCGTGTCTCGGCGTGCTCGCCGGGGACCACGACCGGCGCCCCGTGCCGGCCGGGCTCGGGGCGCTCGTCGGGACCGCGCGGGCCGGGCTGCTGATGCTGCTCGGGACCCCCATGAGCACGACACAGCTGGTCGCCGTGACCGGGCAGGGCCTCGGGTCGGTGGGGCGGCATCTGCGGGTGCTGCGGGACGCGGGGCTGGTGGAGCGGCGGCGGGCCGGGCGGTCGGTGCTGTACGTGCGGACGGCGGCCGGGGAGGTGCTCGTGGCGGCCTCGGGCGCCACCAGCACCTCCCCGAACGGCCAGGCCCCGGCGGGCGCGGACCGGCCCGCCGGACGGGCCCCGGAGTTCTAGCCGGCCTGGCAACTCGGCGCGAGGAACGTGGCGTTCGGCCACGGGGAGCCGCCCAGGTAGCCGAAGGTCGTCGACGCGCCCGGTGCGAGCGTCGCGTTCCAGGAGGCGGGGGTGGCGCGGACCGTCGAACCGACGGTCGTCAGGCGGGCGTTCCACGCGCCGCCCGGCGACTGACCGGCCGGCGCGGACCAGGACACCTGCCAACCGGTCAGCGGCGTCGAGCCGTTGTTGGTGACCGTCACCTCGGCCTGGTACCCGGTGCCCCACCGCTGCACCACCCGGTGGTCGGCCAGGCAACCGCCCTGCTGCCGGAAGTCGCCCAGCTCGTCGAGGGTGATGACCCGCTCGTGGCCGAAGACGCGCGCCAGGTGCTCCCGCGAGTTGACGACGCCGTCGCGGATGAAGTCGCCCGACCAGGTGAGGAACCAGCTCCAGTCGGCCTGGTACGCCTCCAGCAGGTCGGGGTCCGGGATGCCGCTGTTCTCCGTCATCGCCACGATCCTGGTGTCGTCGACCAGGTCGACGAGACGCTCGTAGGTCGCGCTGACCGGGCCGTGGTCGCCGGCCGGCGGGTAGGAGTCGGCGCTGACGATGTCCACCACGTCGTCGCCCGGGTACCAGGCGGGGTCGACGGAGTTCCAGATCCAGATCAGGTTGTGCAGGCCGTGCGTGTCGGTCAGCCGGTCGTACATCAACCGGTAGAGCTCCTTGGCCGGTTCGGGGCCCTTCGCGCCCCACCAGAACCAGCCGCCCTCGGCCTCGTGGAGCGGCCGCCACAGCACGGGGACGCCGGCGTCCTGGAGGCGCGCCAACTGGACGGCGATCGCGTCGATGTCGCGCAGCAGCAGCGCGTACTCCTCGGACGACGGGTCGGCGAGCGCCGCCGCCACGTCGAAGGTGGTGGCGTCCGTGTAGAAGCCGCGCCACCACTCACGCCCAGGCTCGTCGATCAGCCCGGTGGGCGCGTTCCAGTGCCAGGAGAAGGTGGTGATGCCGCCGCGCGCGTCCCAGGAGACGGCGTTCTCCACCTCCTGCGAGGTGGTGCCGCGCTCGACGCGGCTCGGCGAGTAGTCCATCAGGTCGAGGCCGGCGATGGCCGGGGCGCGGCCGACGTTCTGCTCCAGCCAGGCGATGTCGTCGAGGCTCTGCTGGCCGCTGAGGATGGTCTCGCCGTACTGGGAGGCCAGGTAGCTGAGCAGCGAACGCGCCTCGGGGGTGGCCTGGGGGTCGACGGGCACGTCGTCCACCTGGTGCGGCGGCCGGGGCGGCACGGGCGAGACGGTGATGGCGTCGATCTCGTACCAGCCCCAACCGCTGCGGACGGTCACGGTGTTGTCGCCGGGTTCGAGCAGCACCCGGCCGGCCGGGAGCGGCGTGAAGGTGTCGGTGGCGGCGAGGGTGATCTCGCCGTGGCCGCCGCCGTTGAGGAGCAGCACGGCGTTCTTCTGGCCGTAGGGCGCGCGGTAGACGACGGTGAGCTCGTGGAGGCCACCGGGGCTGTCCGGGATGGTGATCTCCACCTCGTCCTCGGCCACGTCGAAGCCCTCGACATAGCCGGTGCCCGAGTAACCGGCGGCGGTGGACGCGACGTTGACGCCGCGCAGCGTGCCGTCCTCGGCCTCGTAGGTCGCGGCCTGGGCGGTGGCGGCCTGGTCGGTGCCGACCCGGTCGGTCGCGGTCGCGTCGGCCGCGGCGGCCGGCGCGACCAGCGGCAGGGAGAGCGCGGCCAGCAGGCCGGCGACCAGCGCGGCCAGCCTGGCCCGGGTCGCGGTCCTGGCCGCCGTTCGGAGCGTCTTCACGAGACTCGCCTCCAGGGCTTGGCGGGAGTCGCGTGGTCCATGGCGTCCCGACCATGGGAGCGCTCCCAATCCTCCGGGACGTATTCGACCGCACCTATCGTGAGCACGTCAATGAGTAGGACGTCCCCTGGCCCGCCGATCCGGCTCTGCCGACAGCCGACGACAGGGGTGCCGGAATCGGCGACGGGGCAGTGTCGGCGCATGACGACCGAGACATCGAGCAAGTCGAACAGGCCGCTGGACGGCAGGGCGACGCTGGTGACCGGCGGTTCACGCGGCATCGGGCGCGCCATCGTGGAGCGACTCGCGCGCGACGGCGCGCGCGTCGTGTTCAACTACGCGCGGGACGAGAAGGCGGCGGAGGAGGTCGCGGCGGGCGTGGTCGCCGGGGGCGGCGAGGCGCACGCCGTGCGGGCCGACTTCGCCGAGCCCGCCGAGGTACGGGAGTTGCTGGAGCGCGCCACCGAACTGCTGGGCGGCGACCTCGACATCCTCGTCAACAACGCGGTGCTGCCCTTCATGCCGACACCGATCGTCGACATCGACGACGAGTCCTACGACGCGTTGCTGACGGTCAACCTCAAGGCGCCGTTCCTCACCATCAGGCACGCGGCCCGCACCATGCGGGACGGCGGCCGGATCATCAACATCTCCACCCTCAACACGGTGCGCCCCGCCCCCGGCATCTCCCTGTACGCGGCCAGCAAGGGCGGCCTGGAACAGCTGACGGCGGTCGCGGCGGCCGAGTTGGGGCCGCGGGGGATCACCGTCAACACCGTCTCGCCAGGCGCCACCGAGACCGACCTGCTGCGCGACACCAACCCGCCGGAGAACCTGGAGCTGATCACCAGGCTGACGCCGCTGCGGCGGCTCGGCGAGCCGGCCGACGTCGCCGACGTCGTCGCCTTCCTGGCCGGCCCGGACGCGCGTTGGCTCACCGGGCAGAACCTGCGGGCCACCGGCGGCCTCGGCTGACCTCCGTCGTTCAGGCGAGGGGGGCCGGCGCGTCCGCGAGCCGCAGCCGCATGGCGCACTGGTCCTCCGCCTCGCTCGACGGGGCCCACGGAGGGAGGTCACGGACCGAGCGAGCGTACCCGCCGGCGCCGACGCCCGTCGGTCAGTCCAGGTAGACGGTGACGGCCATCGGCAGGTGGTCGGAGGCGTCGGTGTCGGTGAGGGTGAGGTCGCCGAAGGAGACGTCGCGGGCGCCGAAGATCCAGTCGACACGGCGGGACGGGCCGACGGCGGTGTCGCGGTCCCGGAGTTCGGGGTCGCGCGCCTCGTCCTGCGCGCTGTGCAGGCCGGCTGCCAGCACCGCCTCGATCTCGGCCGAGCCGGGCTCGGCGTTGAGGTCCCCGGCGAGCACGGTGTGCGTGCCGTCGCCGGTGGCGCGCAGCAGGTTCTCGAAGACCTCGGGGAACGGGGAGCCGTGGGCGGTGACGACCCGGGCGGTCTCGCCGTCCGTGAGCCGGAGGTCGGCGGCGGCGTACGAGCGGTCGCTGGCCAGGTCGCCGGTCCGCGCGTCGAGGACCGGGAGGCTGGTGAGGATGACGTTGCCGGACAGCCGGTCGCGCTCCGGGGACCAGACGGCGGTCACGTCGAGACGCCGCTCCAGCCAGTCGACCAGGTCGAACCCGCCGGATCCCGGGCGGCCCCTGGGAACCTCCTGGAGCAGCACGACCTGCGCGCCGGACGCGCGGATGGTGTCGAGGACCGCCCCCGGGTCGAGTTCGCCGTCCATGGCCCTCGCCTGGTGCACGTTCCAGCTGAGCATCCGGTACATGCCGCCTGCGGTGTCCGTGGACAGCGGCTCGGGTCCCGCGCGCAGCGCGCCGGCCAGCGGCGGGGCGGCGAGCAGCAGGGTCGCGAGGACCACCGGCAGGAACGGGCGCGGCAACGGCGCGGGAACCGGCAGGCGGCTGGCGGCCCAGGCCGTGCCGAGACCGGCGAGGGTGGGGAACAGCCAGGTGGGGAACGGCGGTTGGACCGGCAGCGTGACCAGCAGGGCGGCCAGCGCGGCGGCCGCCGCGTGCGCGGTGACGGGCCCGGGGAGTGGCAGCGACACGGCGCGGCGCAGGGTGACCGGCAGGGCGGCGAGGGCGAGCACGGTGGCGGGCAGCGCGGCCCACGGCAGCAGGACGGCGGCCGGCACGGCGACGGCGAGGACGGCGGGGACCGCCCACCGGGGCCCGGGCAGCGGCAGCGAGAGCGCGACGACGCCGAGCAGGGCGCCGGCGGCGACCCACAGGCCGGCCACGACGACGGACAGGTCGGCCTGCGCGCCGAGGTGCCCTGGTGAGGCGAGCACGGTGGCGTAGAGCCCGAGGGCGGGGCCGAGCAGCGCGGTGGCGGGGACGGCGCCGCGTATCTCGCCCCAGGGGGCGACGGTGGCGAGCGCCCGGGCGGCCTCGGCCGGCGGCCGGAGCGGCCCGTCGGACGGGGTGGTCAGGTGGAGGCGCCGGGCGAGGACGCCGAGCGCGGCGGCCAGTACGAGGGCGACCGACCAGCCGGGGAACCCGCCGTACCTGACGGGGTCGAGGAGGTCGAGCGGCAGCCGCAGCGCGACGTCGAACGCCACGGCGAGGGCGACGGCGCGGCCGGTGCGGCGCGGGCCCGCCCGGCGGGCGGCGAGCAGCAGCGTGACCAGGGCCACGGCGGTGGTGAGCGCGACCAGGAACAGGCCGCGGAGGGCGGGGACCTGGAGCAGCAGCCGGAGCGCGGCGAGCGCGCCGAGAGCCGCCGGCAGGGCGCGGCGCCGGCCGAGCCACCAGGCGACGGGCCCGGCGCCGAGGGCGGCGAAGGCCACCACCAGCAGCGTGCCGACCGTCGTCGCCTCGCCGAACGCCGTCCCGGTGAGGCGGAGCGTCTCCAGCGCGACGAGGGTGGTGACTCCGACGAGTGCGGTACGCGTCATGCTGCCGCAGGCTACCGGTCGCCTGGGCGGCGGCCGGGGGGTGGGCCGAGACGCTGGCGCGGTGGGAGCCGCGCGCCGCGCGCGCGGGCCTCCCCCACCCACCCGCCCTCTTCGCGCTGCCGCGCGGTGGCGGCTGCGCCGCCGGTGCGCGGACGCGGCGCTCCGCGCGGGGGAGTTGCCCCACCCGCCCACCCTTACCCGCGCATACCCGCGCTACCGCGCGATAACGGCCGCGCCCCGCGGCTTCGCGCTGCCGCGCGTACGCGGCGCTTTGCGCGGGCCCATCGCCCGTCCTTTTCACACTGCCGCGCGAGGCCACCGCCGAGGGCGGTGGGTGGGCGCGGCACCACGCGGCCGTGCCGGCTGCACCGGCCGTGCCCTGTTCGCGCCTCGCGCGCAGCGCGGGCCATGGAAGTACGCGAGACCGCCGGAGGCGGTACGCGGCTGTGCGGGCCGCAGGCCGCTAGGCTGGCGGGTCTCGACAACAACTGGCCCGCGCTTACCGCTGGAGCGATCGTGGACGGGGTGCAGTTCCGGCTCTTGGGACCTGTCGGTGTCTGGCACGCCGGGCGGCGGATCGGGCCCGTCACGGCGCCGCAACGGAGTGTGTTGGCGGTCCTGTTGCTGGACGCCGGCCGGGCCGTGCCGGAGCGGCGGCTGGTGCACGCGCTGTGGGGGGACGTGCGGCCGCAGAAGGCGGCCGAGGCGGTGCGCGCGCATGTGGCGCGGTTGCGGCGGATGGTGGCGCCGCTCGGCGGTCCCGAGGTGAGCGACACGCGGGACGGCTACTGCCTGACCGTCCACCGGCGGCAGGTGGACCTGTACCGGTTCCGGGAGTTGGTGCGGCGGGCGTCGGCCGGGGACCGGGATCCGGAGCGCGCGGCGTCGCTGTTGCGGTCGGCGTTGGCGCTGTGGCACGGGCCGGCGCTGGCGGACGTCGCGGGCCGGTGGCTGCCGGAGGAGGTGGCGCCGGGGATCGACGAGGAGCGGCTTTCGGCGGTCGAGCAGCGGGCCGAGTTCGAACTGTCGTTGGGGCGGCATCAGGAGGTGGCCTCGGAGCTGCGCACCCTCGTCGCCCAACATCCCCTCCGCGAAAGCCTGTTGGCCCTGTTGATGGCGGCGTTGCAGCGCAGCGGCGCGCGGGCCGACGCGTTGGCCGTCTACCGGCGGGCCAGGGAGCGGTTCGCCGAGGATCTCGGCATAGAGCCGGGCGGTCGGCTGCGGCGGATGTACGAGGCGATCGCGGACGGCCGCGAGCTGCCGCTGGAACTGGTCGGCGGCGACCCCAGGGTGGGCCTCGTCGGGCAGGGCGCGGGGTCCGAGCCTGTGCCGGTCCCGCACCAGCTGCCGCCCGACACCGAGGCGTTCACCGGGCGGGAGCAGGAACTCGCCGCCCTGGACAGCATGTTCCCGACGTCCGGGCCCCGTCCCTCGGGGCGGGCGGCGGTCTGCGTGATCACCGGCGCCGGTGGGGTGGGCAAGACGGCGCTGGCCGTGCACTGGGCGCACCGGGCGCGCAGGCGGTTCCCGGACGGGCAGCTCTACGTGGACCTGCTGGGCTTCGGCCCGACCCAGCTGGCCAGGCCGCCCGCCGAGACGGTGCGGCTGTTCCTCGACGCGCTGGGCGTGCCGCCGCAGCGGATACCGGTGTCCGTCGAGGCGCAGGTGGGCCTCTACCGCAGCCTGATGACCGGCCGGCGGATGCTGATCCTGCTGGACAACGCGGCCGACTCCGAGCAGGTGCGGCCGCTGCTGCCCGGGTCGCCCGGCTGCCTGGTGCTGGTCACCAGCCGGGTGGAGCCGACGGCGCTGATCGCCGCCGAGGGCGCGCGGACGCTGCCGCTCGACGTGCTGTCCGCCGCGCAGTCCCGGGAGTTGCTGCTGCGGCGGCTCGCCGCGCGGCAGGTGGCGGCGGACGAGGACGTGGTGGGCGACGTCGTCTCGCGGTGCGCGGGACTGCCGTTGGCGCTGTCCATCGTCGCGGCCCGTACCCAGGCGAGGCCCGGCTTCGGCCTGGAGGCGCTGATCGGTGGGCTCGACGGGGCCGTGGCGGGGCTCGACGTGTTCGACGGCGGTGATCCGGCCGCCAACGTGCGCACCGTCTTCTCGTGGTCCTACCGGGCGCTCAGCCGGGAAGCGGCCCGGCTCTTCCGCCTGTTGGGGCTGCTGCGCGGCCCGGAGATCTCGGTGGCCGGTGCCGCCAGCCTCGCCGGGGTGCCGGTGCGGCAGGCCAACCGGCTGCTGGCGGAGCTGGGTCGGGCCCACCTCACGATCGAGCGGGCGCCGGGCCGCTACGGGTGGCACGACCTGCTGTGGGTGTACGCGCGGGAGTTGACCGAGGCGCAGGACTCCGGGGTGGAGCGGCAGGAGGCCAGGCACCGGCTGTTCGACCACTACCTGACGAGCGCGGCCACCGGCGCCGAGTACCTGGACGAGCACCACCGGATCCCGTTGGTGCCCACGCCGCCCCGGCCCGGCGTCACCCCGGCGCGGATCACCGACGAGGCGCAGGCGCGGGCCTGGTTCGGACGCGAGTGCCCGCTGCTGCTGGCCGCGATCCGGCAGGCGCAGTTGCTCGGTTTCGACGCGCACGCCTGGCAGTTGGCGAGCGTGCTGCGGGGTTACCTCACCCAGCAGGGGCAGTTGGAGGACCAGGCGACCAGCCACCGCATCGCGCTGACGGCGGCGGGCCGCGTCGGCGACTCCAACGCGCGGGCGCACGCGCACCTGGGGCTCGGGCAGGCGTTGATGCGGCTCGGTTCCGACGAGGAGGCGGACGCCCACCTGGGTTCCGCGCTGCTGCTGTTCGCGGAGACCGGCAACCTGGTCGGGCAGGCGGTCAGCCACATCTACCTGAGCATGCTGCAGGACCGGGACGGCGACTACGCGACCGGGCTGCACCACAACGAGCAGGCGCTGCTGCTGTACCGGCAGGCCGGCCACCGCTCGGGCGAGGCCCGCAGCATGAACAACATCGGCTGGTGCCATGCCCAGTTGGGCTCCTACGAGATGGCGTTGCGGTGTTGTGAGGAGGCGCTCGACATCCAGCGGGAGCAGGGCAACCTGGCCGGGGAGGCCGCGGCGCAGGACAGCCTGGGCTACATCCACCACCTGATGGGCCGGCACGAGGAGGCCATCGACTACTACGAGCGGGCGCTGCGGTGGCGGCGGGACGCGCGCCGGGTACCGGCGGCGCTCACCCTGAGCCGGCTCGGCGAGGCCCAGTTGGCCGCCGGCCGGCGCGCGGCCGGACTCGCCACCCTGCGGCGCGCGCTGGAACTGCTCGACGCGATGGCGCCCGGCGAGGCGGCGCCGGTCAGGGCCAGGATCGCGGAGCTCACCGAGGAGCGTGACCCGGAGGGCGTCGTGGACGGTTGAAAGGGCAACGGCTCTTTGCCGCTGTGACCTCGTGAATCACCCCTGCTCCGGGGCGCTTTCGAGAGCTAGATTGCTCGCCATCGGCACCGGCCGCGGCGCGAAGGGGAAATCGTGAACGGCAACGGGGACGGCATCGGGGACGGCCTTGAGTTTCGGCTCCTGGGGCCCGTCGGGGTCTGGTATCGCGGCCAGCGGCTCGGCCCGGCCACCGCGCAGCAGCGGACGGTGCTGGCCGCCCTGCTGCTCGATCCGGGCCGGGTGGTGGCCGTCGACCGGCTGGTGACGGCGCTGTGGGGGGCGACGCCGCCGGCCACCGCGCGGAACTCGCTGCAGGGCACCGTGTCCCGGCTGCGGCGGGTGCTCGGGCAGTTCCCGCAGGTCGAGTTGGCCACCTCGGTGCGCGGCTACACGCTGCGGGTCGAGGCCGAGGCGATCGACCTGCACCGCTTCCGCCGCCAGGTGCGGCAGGCACGCGGCACCGACGTCCAGGCCGCCGACGCGGCCGAGTCGTTGCGCGCCGCGCTTGCGCTGTGGCGGGGCGGGCCGCCGCTGGTGGACGTCGCCGGCGCGTGGCTGCCGGAGGCGATCGCGCCCGGCCTCGAGGAGGAGCGGCTGGCCGCCGTGGAGATGCTGGCGGTGGCCGACCTGGCGCTCGGCCGCGACGCGGCGGTGGCCGCCGAGCTCTCCCCGCTGCTGGCGGAACACCCGCTGCGGGAGCGACTGGTGTGCCTGCTGATGGTGGCCCTGCACCGGGCCGGGCAGCGGGCCGAGGCGTTGGAGGTGTTCCGGCGGGTGCGCCGCAGGTTCGCCGACGACCTGGGCATCGAGCCGGGTGACGAGCTGCAACGCCTGCACCAGGCGATCCTCGCCGACCGGGAAACCACCTGGCCGGCCACCGCCCCGCGCACCGAGCAGGCCCCGGTGGCCACCCGGGCGGTGCCCCGGGTGCCGCGCCAACTTCCGCCCGACACCGAGACGTTCATCGGCCGGGAGGCCGAGCTTGCCGCGCTCGACGCCCTGTTGCCGCCACGGGACGCGGCGGCCGGCCGGGCCGTCGGCACGCCGGTGGGCGTGATCGCCGGCACCGGCGGCGTCGGCAAGACCGCGCTCGCGGTGCGCTGGGCGCACCGGTCGAGGGACCACTTCCCCGACGGCCAGCTCTACGTGAACCTGCTCGGCTTCGGTCCCACCCGGCTGGCCAGGCCGCCGGCCGAGGCGGTACGGCTCTTCCTCGACGCGCTGGACGTGCCGACGCAGCGGATCCCGGCCTCCGTCGACGCCCAGGTCGGGCTCTACCGCAGCCTCCTCGCCGACCGCCGCATGCTGATCCTGCTGGACAACGCGCTCGACTCCGACCAGGTGCGGCCGCTGCTCCCCAACTCCCCCGGCTGCGTGGTGCTGGTGACCAGCCGCGCCGAGCTCACCGGCCTCGCGGCGGCCGAGGGGGCGCGCACCCTGCCGCTCGGGCTGCTCGCCGACACCGACGCCCGGGAGCTGCTGGTGCGGCGCCTCGGCCAGGACAAGGTCTCGGCCGAGCGGGACGCCGTCGACGACATCGTGGCCCGCTGCGCCGGGCTGCCCCTGGCGTTGGCGATCGTGGCGGCCAGGGCGGGCGCGCGCCCCGGGTTCCCGCTGCACGCGCTCACCTCGGGCCTCGACGACGGCTCGGGCACCGGGGAGTGGGACACCCCGGGCCCGCTCGGCCCCTCGGGAGCGCTCGACCCACTCGGCTCGATCGGCTCGCTCGACGTCTTCGACGGCGGCGACTCGGGCGCCAGCGTCCGCACCGTGTTCTCCTGGTCCTACCAGGCGCTGAGCGAGGACGCCGCCCGGCTCTTCCGGCTGCTCGGGCTCACCCAGGTCCCGGAGATCTCCGTGGCGGGGGCCGCCAGCCTGGCCGGCATCACGCCGCGCGCCGCGCACCAGCTGCTGTCGGAGCTGGCCAGGGCGCACCTGGCGTGGGAGCGGACACCGGGCCGCTACGGCTGGCACGACCTGCTGTGGGCCTACGCGGAGGAGCTGACGCAGGAGTTGGACAGCGCCGACGAGCGGCGGGCGGCGCTCCACCGGCTCCTCGACTACTACCTGCACAGCGCCAGCCTCGGCGACCAGCAGCTCGACCCCTACCACCGGGTGCCCGTCGAACTCCCGCCCCCGAGACCCGGGGTGACCGTGCCGCCGATCACCACCGTCGCCCACGCGGTGCGCTGGTTCCTCGCCGAGCACCAGGCGTTGCTGATCGCCGTCCGGCAGGCGGCGCGCGGCGGCTTCGACACCCACGCCTGGCAACTCGCCTGCGCCAGCCGGGGGTTCCTCTCCCAACACGGCTACTCGCAGGCGCAGGCCGCCACCCACCGGATCGCGCTGGACGCGGCCCGCCGGCTCGGCGACCCGCGGGCGCTCGCGCACGCCGAGATCGGCCTGGTGCACGCGTTGATCAGGCTCGGCGAGGCGAGCGGGTGCGAGGAGCGCCTGGAGGCGGCCTACCGGCTGTTCGGCGCGGCCGAGGACCCCGTCGGGCAGGCGGTGACCCACATCTACCGCAGCCTGCTGCGCGACCGGGAAGGCGACTACGCGGCCGGGGTCCACCACAACGAGCAGGCCCTGCTCCTCTACCGGCGCGCGGAACACCGGGGCGGCGAGGGCCGGGCGATGAACAACGTGGGCTGGTTCCAGGCCCAGTTGGGCAAGTACCGGGAGGCACTGGCCAGCTGTCAGGCGGCGCTGGCGATCCACCGCGAACTCGACGACGGGCCCGGGGAGTCGGCCACCCTGGACAGCCTGGGCTACATCCACCACCGGCTCGGCCACTACGAGCAGGCCGTCGACCACTACCAGCGCTCGCTCGACCGGCGCGGCGACTGGGAACCGGCGCTCGCCGGCCGCACCCTGGGGCGGCTCGGCGCGGCACAGCTGTCGACCGGCCGGCTGACCGAGGGCCGGGAGACACTGCGGCGAGCCCTGACCCTGCTGGAGGACCTGGCGCCGGGCGACGCGGACGAGGTCCGCGCCGCCCTCGCCGGGCTCGACGCCGAGCAGCGGTCGGGCGGCCCGGCGGCTACCCGGCGGGCGTCGGCCGGCGGCCGGTGAGCCGGCGCACCAACTCCCAGGCCGCCAGGCCGATCGCGAACGCCTCCGCGCCGAGCAACAGCCCCGCGCACAGCAGGCTGTACCAGAACCGGCCCGACAGCGGGCCCTCGGCCAGCCCGTCGGCCGCCCAGACCAGGTACTCGACGAACATCGGCACCAGCAGCGAGAACCAGGCGGTCACCCCGAGGAGGCCGACCAGCCACAGCCAGCGGAACCAGCGCCCCACCCGCAGATCGGCCTCGGACGCCTCCGCCAACTCGGCGGCCTGCTCGGGTGAGAGCCGCCCGAACGCGCGGCGCAGCAGCAGCGACTTGACCCGCCACAGGTTGTGGCAGCCGAGCGCGTTGACCAGCACCGCGTAGAGGTCGGTGCGCAGGAAGACCATGGACTGCCAGAGCATCTGGACGACCTTCGCGAACACCCAGGCGGCGAGCAGCGAGTCGACCGTGCCGGGGGGCGCCCAGGCGCCGGTGTCGATGGCGAGCCGGCCGGCGAGCAGCACGGCGAGCAGCACCGAGTCGACGGCGAGGCCGCCGAGCAGCGGGCCGTAGCGCTGCCGGCGCGGCACCGTCCACAGCTGGGTCAGGTCGGTCTCGAACACCAGCATGATCGTGCGGCGGTCGATGCCGAACCGGGTCTGGATGCCGAGCGCCCGCGCGGCCAACCAGTGGCCGCACTCGTGGCTGGCCGCCGCGAACCACACGAACGGCACCCAGGCCAGCGCGCTGACGCCGATGTCGTCGAAGACGAAGGCGTCCTCGCCCGGATGTGGCAGCAGCCCGGGCCGGGCCACGAACACGCCGATCGCGAAGAGCAGACAGGCGGCGTAACAGGCCCACGCCACAGGCCCGAAGAACGGGCGGACGGTCTCCGGCCGGATGGCCGTCATCCAACGCCGCGCCTGGATCGGCGCGTTCTTCGCCGGCTCCGGCGCCGCGTCCGCCTCGTCCTCGCCCGCGAGGAAGCCGAGCTCCCCCAAGGTCTCGACGAACGACGGGATGTTCACCGGCTGGCCGGCGAACGCCTCGGCCTCGGCGGCCACCTCGTCCAGGGTCGCGCCGCGCTGCAGGGCGGCGATCACCACGCCGCCGACCGCGGGGATGGTCACGAACGTGCCGGTGGCCGGGTCCCCGACGAGTACCTCGTCGTCGCCCTCGGGCACCACGCTCAGCGGCCGAAGCCGCACCGTCGTCGTCATGGGCGCCGGCCCCTCGCCAGCGCGCACACGGCGCAGTCGGGGTCGGCGACGAACGGCTGCCACTCGGGGACCAGGCCCTCGCGGAGGTCGAGCACCACCCGCCCGCCGGCGGCACGCGGAGGCTCGAAGCCGGTCAGGTGCCGCTTGGCCTCGAACGCCACCAGCGAGCCGATCAGCGTGGCCATCGGCCCGGTGAGGGGGTTGCTCAGCTCGATCTTCTCGGCGAGCCGCAGGGCGGTGCCGGCCGAGCTGTCCGGGTCCGGGCGGTCGGCGGCGTCACAGGCCAGGCAGGGGGTGCGGCCCGGGATCACCGACTGGTACATGATCTGCGACGGCGTTCCGCCACCGCCCACGAACGGCACACCCGCCCGCGCCGCCGCCTCGTTCACCCACAGACCGGCGTCCGGATGCCCGTCGACGCCGCCGGCGATCAGGTCCACGCCCTCGGCCAGGTCGGCGAGGTCCGCGGCACTCGTGATCCAGCGCTCCACGGCCCGCACCTCGATCGTCGGGTCGTACTCGCGCACCCACTCGGCGGCCCGCTCGGGCTTGGACCGGCCGATGTCCCGGTGCCGGTAGAGGAACTGGCGGGCGAAGTTCCTCGGCTCGACGTGATCGCGGTCCACCAGGGTCAGCCGGCCGACGCCCAGGCCCGCCAGGCACTGCACCAACGCGGAACCGCCACCCCCGACCCCGAGCACCAGCACGTGCGCGGCGCGCAGCCGCCGCACGAACTCGGCCCGCGGCCGGTCAAGACCCGCGTAGGCGCCGAAGAACGACAGGTTGGAGAAGTGCCGCGCGTCCACGGCCGCGTCCCCCGTCCACCGGCCGTCGGCGTCCTCCACCAGGCCGAGGGCGTCGAGTCCGGTCAGGCCCTGGGCCACCTCGGACTCGCTCAGGACGTGCCCGTGCCTGGCCAACGCGACGCTCAACTCGGCCGCGGTCCGCGGCCCCCGGCTCAACTCCCCGAGCAGCGCGGCGATCTGCCCCTCCGGGTCGCTGAGCGTGATCGCCTCACGGGCGTCGGCGACCACGACGATGTCGTCGCCCACCGTCTCCCACACGCATTCCTTCAGGACGACTCGCATCGTCTCCCCTGTCCGTGCCGTTCTCTCACGAAAGGCCGCGGGGAGGGTGAGCGCCACGGCCAGGCGCCCACCCTCCCCACGAAGGCCGTCAGTTGACGGTGGCTCAGGTGGCCGGGTTCTGCGTCGCCTTGACGGCCTCGACCTTCTTGACCTTGATCTCCATCGCACTGCCTCCTTCTCGAGGGGGAAACGGCCCGGGTACCCGCCCGGCGTGAGCCGGAGGTGAGAACCGCTGCGGCATAGCCTGCGAGGCCGCGCTGATACGCGGCTGACACGCCGCTGATTCGCTGAGCGCCGCGCCTACGCGGCCGGCGCCCCACGCGGGGTTCCCCCCCACCCGCCCTTCGTTCCGCGCTCCGCGCGGGGTGGCGCTGCGCGGCGGCCACGCCGCCGGGGTTCCCCCCACCCACCCGCCCTGTTTCGCGCTGCACGCGGATGAGCGGCTGCGCCGCCCGGGTGCGGCGCTCCACGCAGGCTTTCACCCGACCGCCCGCCCTTTCCGCGCTCCGCGCGGTGGCGGCCGCAGGGCCGGGCCCGCGGTGGCGCTTCGCGCCGGGGGTTCCCCCACCCGCCCGCCCTTTCCCGCGCTGCGCGCGGTGCACGGCCCGGCAGGGCCGTGGGCCCGCGGCGGCTTCGCCGCCGGGCCATGCGGCCCTGCTGCGCGAGGCCACCCGCCAAGGGCGGGTGGGTGGGCGCGGCGCCGGCCGGCGGGCCACCGCTTCCGCACAGCGCGCAGCGAAACCGCGGGTGGGTGGGCGCGGCCCCGCGCAGCGGCGCCGCTTGCTACGCCTGCGCCTGCCGCGTGCCGCGGGCCGCGTCGAGGGCGTAGACGCAGTGGTCCTTGCTGCACGCGAAGACCATGCCGTCCGACGCCGCCGGTGTCCCGGTGATCGCGCCGCCGGTCTCCAGCTTCCAGCTGAGGCGGCCGCTGACCGCGTCCAGCGTGTACAGGCAGTGGTCCTCGGAGCCGAAGTGCAGGCGGCCGCCGCTCACCACCGGGGAGCCGACGATCGCGGCGCCGGCCGCGAAGCGCCAGCGTGGGGTGCCGCTCACCGCGTCCAGCGTGTACATCGCCGAGCCGCTGCCCAGGTGGACCAGGCCGTCGGCGACCAGCACCGGGTCGGTGCCGGCGCGGGCCTCCGTGGCGATGCGCCAGCGGTCGTCGCCGGTGGTGACGTCGAGCGCGTAGACCGTGCCGAGGTAGTCCGCGAAGTAGATGCCGGCCGCCCGGCTGCGCGGCGACTCGTACGTCGGTGGGCAGAGGATCGCCGCCGGGGCGTCGAAGCGCCACCGCTCGGCGCCGGTGCCCGCGTCGAGGGCCAGCACGCGGGAGCCGGCGCTGACGTACACCACGCCGTCGTCCGTGGGGGCGACGCGGACCGGGACGCCGCCCGTCACCGAGGTGTCGCCCACGGGGTGCCGCCACAGCTCGGCGCCCGTGCGCGCCTCCAGGGCGTAGAGCAGGCCCTCGCCCCACAGGTAGACCACGCCGCCGTGCACGACGGGCGCGGTGTCCTGGGTCTCGAAGTCGGTCTGGGCGCCGGAGAGCTCCCACAGCTGCTCGCCGTTGGCCGCCTCCCAGGCCTGGACGCCGCCGCCCCTGGTGGCGGTGACCACGGTGCCGCGGTCGGCGCGCAGGGCGTAGATCCAGCCGTCGATCGCGATCCGCCAGCGGTCGGTGCCGTCCGTGGCGTCCAGCGCGTAGAGGCTCGGGCCGTCCGAGGCGAGCACCCGGCCGCCGCTGACGGCCATCGACCAGGCGACCTCGCGGGTCTTGAACTGGCGCCGGCCGCTGGCCACGTCGAGCGCGTGTACCTCGAAGGAGGTGACGTAGAGGAGGCCGTCGCGGACGACGGGCGAGCCCCACAGGTCGTTGTTCATCCGGAACCGCCACGGCCGCCAGCGGGCCGGGGCCTGCGCCTGGGCTGGCGGGGCCACGGCCGGGGCGCCGGTGACCTGCTGGCCCGGGTGGGCGGTGCGGGGGCTGGCCATGGGGGCCGCCGGGGCGGCCGTGGGCGGGCGGGCCCAGTCGGGCGAGTGCGGCACCAGGTGGTCGTCGGGTCCCGCGGGCTCACCGCGCTGCGGTCCCGGGCCGATCGGGACCCGGGCGCCCGGCAGCCGCACCGGGTCGTCGGTCGGCGCGGGGGCCGGCGGTGGCGGGGCGGCCGCGACGGGGGGCCCGGCGGGCGGCGGGGTCGGCGGCGAGGACGGCATGGGCGGCGGCGCGGTCGGCATCGGCGGCGGGGTGAGGCCGGGCACCGGGACCGGCGCCGAGGGCGAGACCGACGGCGGTGGCGGGGAGGGGGACGGGGACGGCGCCGCCGGCACCGCCGCCGGCGCCCGGCCTCTGCGCGCTTCGATCAGCGCCACCGCGGCCGGCGGCAGCCAGGCCGAGGCGCTGCCGCCGTCGTCGCTGGCGGCGAAGAGGTGGGGGGCGAGCTCGGCCTGGAGGTCGGCCGGGGTCGGCCGCTCATCCGGCTTGTGCGCCATCAGCGACTCGATCATCGGCCGCAGCTCGTCGGGCAGCCCCGACAGGTCGGGTCGCTCCCGCAGCAGCATGAACACCGTCTCCACCGGGTTCGCCCCGTGGTAGGGCGGGTGTCCGGTGGCGGCGAAGACCAGGGTCGAGGCCAGCGAGAACACGTCGCTGGCGCCGCTGACGCTGCGCGAGTCCCGCGCCTGCTCGGGCGACATGTAGGCGGGGGTGCCGACCGCCACGTTGGTCATGGTCAGGCGGGTGTTGGAGACGCCGGAGGCGATGCCGAAGTCGATCACCCGGGGGCCGTCCTCGACGACCAGCACGTTGGACGGCTTCATGTCCCGGTGCACCAGGCCGGCGCCGTGGATGGACTGCAGCGCCTCGGCGATGCCGGCCGCGAGCCAGCGCACCGCGGGCACCGGCAGCGGCCCGCACTGACTGACGATCTCCTCCAGGGAGGGGGCCGGCACGTAGGCGGTGGCCAGCCAGGGCACGGCGGCCCGCGGGTCGGCGTCGACCACGGCGGCCGTGTAGAAGCCGGAGACGGCGCGCGCCGCCTCCACCTCACGCGTGAAGCGGACCCGGAACAACTGGTCCTCGGCGAGCTCGCTGCGCACCGTCTTGATGGCCACCCGCCGCCCGGACGCCGACCGGGCCAGGTACACCAGGCCCATGCCTCCGGCGCCCAGCCGGCCGAGCACCTCGAACGGCCCGATCCGCCGCGGATCGTGCTGCGTCAGCTGCTCCACCACGTGCCTGACACCTCCCCGTCCGGGCTCCGCTTCGCCGCCCTACGCAGCATCTCATTGCCCACCGACACCTGCGGACCTCCGGGACGATTCTTCCCTCAGCGGGAGGCCGTGGCGAACCCGGGGTCGGGAATGAGCTTTCTGTCATGAAACATCCGGAGCCGCCCCCCATTCGGCGGCGATCAAATCGCGCCGTGATCGCGCGTAGATAAGCTGACTTGCATGACAGGACAGGTAACGACCGTCGACGGCCGGGTCGCCGGCCGCAGAGGTCAGGCAACGCGGCAGAAGCTCCTCGACTGCCTGGGCAAGATGCTGGGGAGCTCCCCCTACCGAGACGTCAAGGTGATCGACGTAGCACGCAAAGCGGGCACGTCACCGGCCACTTTCTACCAGTACTTCCCGGATGTCGAGGCCGCGGTCCTGGAGATCGCCGAGGAGACGCTGCGCGAGAGCGCCGCCCTCGCCGAGCTCGTCGAGGGCCGCTCCTGGGCCGGCAAGGCCGGCTGGCAGACGGCGGAGGACCTGGTGGACGGCTTCCTCGCCTTCTGGCGCAAACACGACGCCATCCTGCGCGTCATCGATCTGGGCGCGGCGGAGGGCGACCGGCGATTCGTCCGGATCAGGACCCGGGTGCAGGGAGCGGTCGTGAAGCCGCTCACCGACTCCATCGACGAGCTGCGCACGCGCGGGCGCGCGGCGGACGGAGGCGCGCCCCCCGTGGCCGTCGCCGGCTCGCTCGTCACCATGCTGGCCGCTGTCTCCTCGCAGCCCAAGAGCCTCCAGTCGCTCGGCGCCAAGCAGGCCGACCTGCGTCCCGCGCTGGCGCTGCTCGTCTACCTCGGCGTCACGGGCCGCAAGCCGACCACCAAGTAGCGACGACGCCCCGGGGCGCCGCCGCCCGGCCCCTGTCACCGGGCCGGCACGCCCCCACGCGCGCCGCCGCGTCCGGCGCCGCGCACCCTCTGTCAGCTGTCGGACCGGCTGCGTATGCTCGACGCCATGCCGCAGCCGCCCCGTGAACCGGGCCAGAACACCACCCCCGTGTACGTCATAGGCGCAGGTCCAGGCGGCCTCGCCGTCGCCGCCGCGCTCGGCCGCCGCGGGGTGCGCACCGTCGTCGTCGACAAGGCGGACGCCGTCGGTTCGTCCTGGCGCGGCCACTACGACCGGCTCCGGCTGCACACCACCCGCCGCTGGTCCTCGCTCCCCGGCCTGCGCATCCCGCGCTCCGCCGGCCGCTGGGTCCCCAGGGAGGCGTTCGTCCGCTACCTGGAGCAGTACGCGCACCACCACCGGATCGACCTGGCGCACGGCGTCGAGGTCTCCCACATATCCCGCGCCGCGGACGGCGCCGGATGGGTCCTGGAGGCCAACGGCGGCCGCCTGCTGCGCGCCCCGGCCGTGGTCGTCGCCACCGGCTACAACCACACCCCCCGGCTGCCCGACTGGCCCGGCATGGAGGGCTTCCCCGGCCAGCTGCTGCACGCCGCCGACTACCGCGACCCGGCGCCGTTCGCCGGCAAGGACGTCCTGGTCGTCGGCGTCGGCAACACCGGCGCCGAGATAGCCGCCGACCTCGCCCTCGGCGGCGCGGGCCAGGTCAGGCTCGCGGTGCGGACCGCGCCGCACATCATGCGCCGCTCCACCCTCGGCTGGCCGAGCCAGGCCAGCGCGATCCTGGTGCGGCGACTCCCGGTCCGGCTCGTCGACGTGCTGGCCAGGCCGGTCGAGCGCACCGTCCCCGACCTCAGCCGGCACGGGCTGCCGCGCCCCACCACCGGCCTCTACTCGCGGGTGCGCGAGGGCGCCATCCCGGTGCAGGACGTCGGCCTGGTCAAGGCGGTGCGGAAGGGCCTGGTGCGGCCGGTCGCCGCCGTGTCCTCGTTCGACGGCGCCAAGGTGACGCTGGCGGACGGCGCGACCATCACCCCCGAGGTGGTGATCGCCGCCACCGGGTACCGGCGCGGCCTGGAGCCGCTCGTCGGCCACCTCGGGCTCCTCGACGGCAGAGGCAGACCGCTGGTGCACGGTAGACAGAACCACCCGGCGGCGCCCGGGCTCTACTTCACCGGATTCACCAACCCCATCAGCGGGATGCTCCGCGAGATCGCCAGGGACGCCGAGAAGATCGCCGCCGCCATCGCCCGGCGGCGCTGAGCGCCCCTCCCCCGCGCGGAGGAGGGGGCCCAACCGGTGATCCGTACTCGCCGAGGTCCACCCGCGACCGGGCCGACGACCTCGACGTCCCCTCGCAACGCATCACCCCAATCCGCCAGATCCCGCCTCCGAGGGATCCGCCGGAACCCTTCCTCAGGGTGATCAAGCCAGCACGGCTCGTCAATACCTGGCCGGAACCTTCCGTTCCCCTCGCGGCTCGCGGCGCCGCTCCCCACCACCCGGCGCGCGCCGGGCCGGCGGGCACGTCAGCTCACACCAGACCCGCTTGCCCGCCCCCTCCTCCTGCCACCCCCAGCGGTCGGCCAGCAACTCCACGAGCTCCAGGCCGCGGCCGCCCGTGTCCTCCCCCGCCGCGCGCCGCGGCCGCGGGGCGCGCGCGCTGTCGTCCACCACCTCGAGCCGGACCGAGTCGGGCTCCCGCACGGCGAGCCGCAGCAGCGCCGGCCGGCCCGTGTGCACCACGGCGTTGGTGACCAGCTCGGACACCAGCAGCACCAGCGTGTCGGTCTGCGACTCGTCGGGACAGGCCGGACAGGACTGCCCCCGGCCCAGCTGCGCACGCACCCACCTTCGGGCGCGCCCCACCTCGGAGGGCTCGGGGGCGACCTCCAGTTGTTCGTCCAGCTCCTGCACCGTTCACACCATCCGAACCGGCGGACCATTCGCCTTCACCGGGACACAACCCCGGCTGCGCTCAGCATGATTGACGGGCGAGTCGGACAACAAGCGCTTGAGGAATAATCCGGCGCAAAGGAGTAAGGCCGTGGCGAACTGTACGATCCCTGAATCGTTACGAGTTCGAACAGAAGGAAGGCGGGCCTACGCCGTCAGCGGGGCGTCGGCGTCCCCCACCGCGGCGTCCAGGTCCGGGTAGCAGTCGAAGAGCCGGCGCACGCCGAGCGCCGCCAGCACCCGGTTCACGTGCGAGCCGTCCTCCGCGCCCCGTGCCGGCAGTATCAGCCTGAGCTCGCCGGCGCACGACCGCATCAACCGGCGCGCCGCCACCAGCACCCCCACCCCGCTCGAGTCGCAGAACAGCACCTCGGACAGGTCGAGCACCAGACGACGCCGCCCGTCGGCGACGGCCTCGTGCACGCGCTGGCGGACGCCAGGCGAGGTCGCCAGGTCGAGCTCGCCGACCACCCGCAGCACGGTCCACTCACCCCGCTGTTCTCCCCGCATTCTCAACGTCACCGCCCGCTGCCCTTCTGTACTCGCCCGCTCACCGTGCCCGGCCACTCCGCGCCCGCTCCTCAGCGCCCTTGCCCACTTTCGGCGGGACCACGCGTCATATGCCGGCACGCATGTGCCGCGAACCAGCCATGTCGGCCACCCGAACGAGGGATGGTCTGACGGGAACCGCGCCCCCGCCCCACGATGTGAGCGCTCTGGGGGCGCGCCCGGACACCACCGCGCACTACATTTGACGCGCGGACGGGCTCGTGAGTTGTTCGCCGACGGACGGGAAGCGGGAAGAGGTTGCCGGATGGCGCACGAGACGCCGCCACAGTGGGACCGCGACATGTGCCAGCGGTTGCGGCGCGGCGAGGCCACCGCTCTCGCCGAGGTCTACGACCGGTTCGCCTCCCTCGCCTACGGCATCGCCCAACGCGTCCTCGACGACGAGGAGTTCACGGCGGGCGTGACCCACGACGTGTTCGCCGGACTCTGGGAGTCCCCGCACGCCTTCGACCCGAGCCGCGGCCCGATGCGGTCCTGGATCGCCGAGGAGGCCCACCGCGTCGCCGTCGACCGGCTGCGCCGCCGCCCCGGCGTCGGCCGTGACCCCGACGAGGTGGCCGCCAAGGTGCGCGCCGCCTCCACCACGGCCCGCGCCGACTACATCGTCACGGCCATGCCGGCGCCGCTGCGGGACGCGCTCGAACTCACCAGGTTCCAGCGGCAGGACTGCGCCCAGACGGCCGCCCGGCTCGGCATCACCGAGGCCGAGGCGCGCCGCCGACTGCGGCTCGGCCTGCAACTGCTCTCCTCCGCCCACCGCTACACCGCCGAAGCGCCGTCGCCCTCGCCCTCGCCCTCGCCCTCGCCCGCGGAGGGCTCGTGACCCCCACCCCCTGGGAGAAGTCCCTGACGCGCGACGGCCGACCGGCTCGCGTACCCTCGCCGCGCGACCGGAGTTCCCCACCCGACGGGCGGGGAACCCCCGCGCCCGTCACCCCGCGGCGAAGGGAGGCGAACGAGACCATGGCGGACCGGCCGGAAGATCCCGGGACCGGCGACCACCAGGAGCTGATGTCGCTGCTCGGCGCCTGGGCGCTGTCCGCCTGCGCGCCGGAGGACACCGAGCGCGTCGAGGCCCACCTCAACGACTGCGGCCGCTGCGCCGAGGAGGCGCTGCGGCTGCGGGACGCCGCCCTGCTGCTCCAGCCGCAGGGCAGCCTCGACCTCGACCCCAAGCTGCGCGCCCGGGTGCTCGACGGCTGCCTCGCCCGCCGGCCCGCGACCCAGCCGGTCCCCGCCTGGGCCGCGCCGCTCGACTCCGAGGCCGCCCGCCTCGACGCGCTGCTGAACGACATCACCGAGGACGAGTGGCGCACCCCCGTGGAGCTGCGCTGGTTCGACGACCACGACGGCTGGCTCGGCAGGACCACCACCGTCTCCGGGGTGCTCGACCACCTGCTCGCCGTGGACGGCCTGTTGGCCCGCGCCGTCGGCCTGCCCGACGTCCTGTCGGACGCCGGTGACGACCCCGTCGCCCGCACCGACGCCCGCTGGGCGGGCGCGCGTCGCGAGGCCGACGCCTGGCGGTCCTGGCGGGAGCAGACCCAGGCACTGGTCCGCGCCGCGGCCGGCACCGGCGGCAGGACCGGCGAACACACCGTGCCCCGCGCCGGGTTCGGCGACCCCGACCGGCTGCCGGGCACCGGCCCGGAACTGCCGCTCTCGGACGCCTACCTGGACCGCGCCTTCGCCTGCTGGGTGCACGCCGACGACATCGCCCGCGCCGTCGAGTACCCCTACGACCCGCCGCTCGGCCCACAGTTGCGGCAGCTGGTCGACCTGGCCGCGCGCCGCCTCCCGCAGAGCATCGCCCGCCGGCGCCGCGCGGGCCTCGCCGTCTCCCAGGCCCGCCTCACCACGGCCGGCACGCCGGGCCGCACCCTCCACCTGGAGGTCGAGGGCCTGGGCGGCGGCCACTTCTACATACCGCTCGACTCGCCCGTGGCCACCGTCTCCCGCACCGCGGCCCGCGAGGCGGTGGCCCACGTGGCACTCGACGACGTGGTCTTCTGCCAGCTCGTGGCCGGCCGCATCACCCCCGACGAGGCCGCCTCTGGCGGCGAGGGCGACCCGCTGGTGATCCGCGACGTGCTGTGCGCGGCGGCCGCGCTGTCCCGGCTGTGAGCCTCAGGAACCGGACAGGGCCTAGTCGAACACCACGGTGCGGCGGCCGTTCAGCAGCACGCGGCGCTCGCTGTGCCACTTGACGGCGCGCGCCAGGGCCTGGCACTCCACGTCCCGCCCGACGGCGACCAGTTGGGACGGGGTGAGGCCGTGGCCGACGCGCTCCACCTCCTGCTCGATGATCGGGCCCTCGTCCAGCTCGGCCGTCACGTAGTGGGCGGTGGCGCCGATCAGTTTCACGCCCCTGGCGTGCGCCTGGTGGTACGGCTTGGCGCCCTTGAAGCTCGGCAGGAAGGAGTGGTGGATGTTGATGATCCGGCCCGGCAGCCGCTTGCACAGGTCGTCGGAGATCACCTGCATGTAGCGGGCGAGCACCACCAGCTCGACCTCCTCGTCCTCGACGATCCGCAGCAGCCGCGCCTCGGCCTCCGCCTTGGTGTCGGCGGTGACCGGAATGTGGTGGAACGGGACGTCGTAGGAGGCGGACAGCTCGGCGAAGTCGGTGTGGTTGGAGACGACGCCCGCGATCTCGATCGGCAGCGCGCCGATCCTGGCGCGGAACAGCAGGTCGTTCAGGCAGTGCCCGAACCTGCTGACCATCAGCAGCACCCGCATCCGCTCGTCGGCCCGGTGCAGCTGCCAGTCCATCCGGAAGGTGTCCCCGACCGCGGCGAAGCTGGCGCGCAGCTTCTCCAGCGTGACCGGCTCGTCGGCCGCGAAGTGCACGCGCATGAAGAAGAGCCCGGTGTCCCGGTCCCCGAACTGCTGGCTGTCCTCGATGTTGCAGCCGGTCATGAAGAGGAAACTGGACACGGCGTGCACGATGCCCGGCTTGTCGGGGCAGGACAGGGTGAGCACGTACTGCGGCCCTGGGGCCGCCGCGGGGGTCGTGGGCGAGGACGTCATGCCGCCAAGCCTGGCACACCGCGGCCGGGGGCCGCTCACCCGCTCAGACGGTGTGCAGGACCGCGCTCAGCTCGTCGAGCGAGCGCGGTGGCGTGTCCGGGTCCTCACCGTCGTTGGCCGCCAGCCTGAGGTGGGCGTCGCGGGCCGCCCGCACCGCCTCGGGCCAGGCGTGGTGCTGTAGGTACCCGGAGGCGGGCGCGTCGGCCCCCACCTGGTGGAGGATCCGTAGGAAGCGCAGCACGGCGACGTCCACCAGCGCGGCCTCCTGGCTGTCCCGGAAGACCGTGCCGACGTACTTCTCGGCCGACCAGTTGTCCAGCCAGGTGTCCTCGACCAGCCGGTAGACGGCGTCCGTCACGTCCCCGTATCCGGGCACGCCGGGGAGCCAGACGCCCTGCTGGAAGGCGGGGTCGGAGAGCATGTGCAGCGCCGAGCGCACGTTCGCGCGCCAACGCCACCAGGGCATGTCGTTGAGCGGCATGCCTGCCATGGTGGATGAGCGGCGGGGCTGACGGGAAGACCTTTCCGAACCTTGCACGGGAAACGATCGTACGGCTACAGCTCGTTCGACGTTCGCTCCGGGAGGCCGTACTGGGTGGCGATGGGGTTCCACAGCTGCGCGGCGCGCTCCTTCGCGGTGGTGGCGCGGCCGCTGGCGGCGTCGCCCTGGTTGGTCCGGTCGGTGCGGCCGGCTCCGCCGCCCCGGCAGACGGCGGGGTCGGTCCTGGCCTCGTCGGCCCAGTACGCGTAGTGGTCGTCGGCCTCGGCGGAGGCCTGCCACGCCTCGGTCAGGGCGGCGGCGAGCGCGGCGCCCTCCGGGAGGGCGTCCAGGGACAGGGTGTTGAGGCGGTCGACGAGGCTGTTGCGCTGGGCGGCGGCGGCGCGCAGGTTGTTCGCGGCGGCGTCCAGGTTGGTGCAGCCGCCGATGTCGGCGACGGCCTGGATGACGGAGTCGCGGCTGGCGCTGCTGTCGGCGAGCAGCGCGGAGAGCGCCTCGGCCTGGGCGCGGGCCTCCGCGTCGGCCTCGGCGCCGGGCTCCGCCCCGGCTTCGGCGTCGGTCGAGGCGTCGGTCGAGGGGTCGCCCTCGGCGGACTGGTTCCCGCCTTCTTCGGTCTCGGCGGTCTGCTCGACCGTCGGCTCCCGCGATTCGTCACCGCCGCCGAGCAGGGCGCCGCCGAGGAGGCCGAGCACGGCGCAGCCGGCGATGACGGCGAGCGCGATGCCGAACGGCTTCCGCCGGTCGCCGCCGGCCTGCGGTGCCGGCGCGGGCGGGTAAGGGTAGCCGCCCGCCGGCGGCGGGCCCTGGGGGGGCCGGGCGGATGCCGCGTGGTCGAACAGGGCGCTGAACTGGCCCTGGGGCTGCGGGGGTTGTGGGGGCGGGGGCGCGGCGTGGCCGGCCGGTCGGCGGGGTCCTGGTCGGACGGCGCGCAGCTGGGTGGTGGCGTCGTCGACGACGGGCCGCCCGAGCCGCGCGGTGGCCTGGTCGGTGGTGGCGGCGGGCACGGGCGGCATGAGCGTGGTGGCGGCCTCGCTCGCCGCGCTGCCCTGGCCGGGCGGCACCGGCGGAATCAACTGCGTGGGCGCCTCGCCGGCGTTCGCCGGCACCGGCGGGATGAGCTGGGTGGCGGCCTCGTCGCCGGCGTTCGCCGGCACCGGCGGGATGACCTGCGTCGGCGCGGCGTCGGCGCCGCCGCCGGCCGGGACGGGCGGGATCAGCTGGGTCGGGGCCTCGTTGTCGCCGGCCGAGGGCCTGACCTGAGGGCTGAGCTGGGTCGCCGCCTGGTCGAGACGGGCGGGGGCCGGCGGCGCGGGCGGGGTCGACGGCCGCTCGGGCGTCGCGTGTCTGGGGAGGGCGGGTCCCGGCGGGCCGGCCGGCACGACCGGGCTGAGCTGGGTCGGGGCGTGTTCCGGGCCGCCGGCGGCGGGCGGCGGCGTCGCCGGCCGCTCCGGCGTGCCGTGCTGCGGGAGGGCCCGTATCTGGGCGGTGACCTCGACGGCCGGGATCGCGGCCGTGTCCTCACCACCGCCGGGTGCCGCGGGCGGCACCGGCGGCACCGGCGGCGCCGACATCGCGGGGCGCGGCGGCTCGCCGGTCGCGCCCGGCTGCCCCGGGCCCCACGGCTGGCCCCACGGCTGGCCCGCCGAGGGGGCGGCCGAGGCGGGGGTGGGCGGCCAGGGGTCGCTGTTCGCCGGGGGCAATATCACGCCCTCACGGGCCTCGTCGTCCCGTCCGCTGTGGGTGGTCACCAGGCTCCTCGCTCGTTCCAGGCCGATTCGCCGGGCCACGCTACCGGCTCCCGAGGAGAGTCGTCGCGCCGTGGCCCGGTCGTCAAGTCAGCGCTGGCTCAAGGCGACTGCCAGCGCGCCGCGAACTCCCGCACCCGCGGCTCGGCCCGGTGCGGTTCGAGGCGGGCCCTGAAGTCAGCGAAGTACTCGGAGCCACGCCCGGAACGCAGTCCGTGCAGCAGGGTGCCGGCCTCGTCCGCGGTCTGGCAGGCGTGTTCGATATCACCCTCCTGCAGCTGGCCGGTGGCCAGCAGCAGCAGGCCGACCGCGCGGCGTCGCGCCCGGCCGGGCGGGTGGCCGGCCAGCGCCTCGGTGGCGCGCTGCTGGGTGGCCCGACCCTGGCCCAGGTCCCGGTGGCAGTGGGCGAGTTCGTCGGCGAGGTAGGCGGCGTCGAAGTGGGCGACCCAGGCCAGTTCCTCGCCCGACGCGTCGTCCGCCCGCTCGAACGCGGCCAGCGCGCCGGCGGCCGCCCGGCGACAGCTCTCGCGGTCGCCGAGCTGTGCGTGGCCGCGGGCCTCGGCGGCCAGGAACAGCGCCTCGGCCCTGGGGGTGATCCGGCCGCGGGTGCCCTCCTGGGCGGCCCTGGCCAGCTGGATCACCTCGCGCGGGTTGCCGAGCTCGGCGGCGAGATGGCTCATTCCCGCCGCCAGCACGTAGCCGCCGAAGCCCCGGTCGCCGGCCGCCTGGGCGAGCCGCAGCGCCTGGATGTAGTAGCGCTGGGCGAGCCCGGGGAGGCCGGTGTCGATGGCCATGTAGCCGGCCAGCTCGGTGAGCCTGGCGGCGGCCCCGAACAGCTCGCGGCCCACCGCCTCCCGGTAGGAGCCGCCGAGCAGCCCCGCGACGACGCTGTTGAGGTAGTGCACGACGACCGGCCTGACGTGCCCCGCGCCCCACCGCCGGTCCAGGTCGATCAGGGCGGCCGTGGTGGCCAGCACGGCCTCCACGTCGGCGGTGCCGACGCGTGGCCCCGAGGCGCGGGCCACCTCGGTGTCGGCCGGGGTGATGAGCCAGTCCCGGCTCGGCTCCACCAGCGCGGACGGCGCGACCTGGGCGCCGCCGGCCGCGTGGGGCCCGGTGGCGCCGACGGTCTCACGGCGCACCACGTCGGAGCGCCACAGCTCGGCGGCCTGGTCGACGCTCTCGGCGAGCCCCGCGGCGAAGTGCAGGCCGACGGCCGAGGTGAGCTGGCGGGACGCGCCCATCCCGATCTCGTCCACGGTGACCGCGCGGCCGAGCTTGCGGCCGATGGCGTCGGCGATGATCTCGGGGGCGCGGCCGCGCGGCTGTTGACCGCGGATCCAGCGCGCCACGGACGTCTTGTCGTAGCGGAAGTCGAGGCCGCGTTCGGCGGCGCACATGTTGACGCGGCGGGCGAGGCCCGCGTTCGAGCAGCCGGCCTCGCGGATCAGGGCCAGCAGTCTCTCGTTCGGCTGGCGGGCGGGTGGTACGCCCTGGTGGCGCCTTCCGGTCGTTGCCGGGGGGAGAAAACTCGCGGACGGTCTGGCAGTCATCACCGGCTCCCTTGCTGACGGGCTGCCCGGGGAGATCCCGGCACATCACTGCCCGTACAGCCCCGGCTCCATCCCGTATGCCCCTCCGGATGCACCGATGCGCCCCGCGTGCGGGACCGCCGGAACACGCCAGTCGCGCGCCGGGCCGTAACCCATCCGGAGCAACGGGCGTTGGTGCGGGCGTGGATAAGCCCATCGGAGTCTCCCCGCGAGCCACCAGACCGACTGTGTCCCCCCTGTCCTCGATGTCCCCGACCCTGACCGTCCCACGTGCCGAATCGCTGCTCGAGCACGCCGTCCGCTACACCGACGAGCGCCGCTGGGACGTCCTGCCCGGCGCGTGGCTGGAGACGAGCCGCGGCAGGATCGGCTGTTCGTGCGCCGTTCCCGGGTGCCGCGCGCCCGGCGCACACCCCACGCGCCCCGATTGGACCGCGCAGGCGACGGGAAGTGTGGCCGCCGCCCGCCGGCTGTGGACGGAGGAGCCACGCGCGGCGATCCTGCTGCCGACCGGCCGCTCGTTCGACGCGCTCGAGGTCTCGGAGACGGCGGGCTGCCTGGCGCTCGCCAGGATGGAGCGGATGGGCGCGGCACTCGGTCCCGTGACGCAGACGCCGTTCGGTCGGATGCAGTTCCTCGTGGCGCCGGGGGGCGCGCCCAAGGTCCCGGGGCTGCTGCGGCAGTTGGGCTGGGCCGCGGTGGCTCCTGAGTTGACGGTGCGGGGCGAGGGTGACTTCGTGGTCGCGCCGCCGACCCGGGTCGGGGCACGCGGCTCGGTCCAGTGGGTACGCCCCCCGAACTCGGCCAACCGGTGGCTGCCGGACGTCGAGGACCTCCTGGCCCCCCTGGCCTACGCCTGCGGCCAGGAACCACGCTGACGTACGCGTCCCGCCGCGTAGCGGCGGGGGGAAGCCACCGAAACGGTACGGCCGGCCCGGGGCCCGGGCCCGGCGCACCGCCGCTGACGCGGCGGACGACGGGCGCCCGCCAGCGGGCCGGGTCGCGCCGACGCTCCACCGCGCCCTCGCGGAGCGCGCCGCCGGGCGGGCGCCAGGCGGGCCGGCATCCCCGCCGCGCCGCCGCGGGTGCACCGGTACTCTCCGGCCATGCCCGGCCCACCGCCGGACGACGAGCGGGCCACGCTCCCGAGCTCTGCGCCGGGTCCGGCACGCCCGCCAGGGCGCCGTGAGCCGCCGCCAGGCGGAACCGGCGGCGCGCGGTTTGGCGCGGTGAGCCGCCGGCACGGCCAAGCGCAGCGGCCACGCAGCCGGGCCGCCCCCGAACCGCCCATCCGCTCAACGCGGCGAGCCACCGCACAACGGCAACCAACCGCGCCCGCCGCCAGGCGGAGCGCGGCGTGGCCGAGCTCGGGCCGGCGAGGCCCTACGCGGAGCGTAGGGGTGCCGTCTCGGTGAGGAACGGTTCGACGATGGCGCGCCATTCGTGGGGGCGTTCGAGGTGGGCGAGGTGGCCGGCGTCGGGGATGTCGGCGTAGCGGCCGGCGGGGAGGACGCGGACCATCTCCTGGGCCTCGGCGCGGCCGAGCACGCCGTCCACGCCGCGGATCACCAGCGTCGGGCAGCCGACGCCGGCCAGTTCGTCCCAGTGGGCGTCGTGGGCGAAGCCCTCCCTGGCGGCCAGCATCTGGCGGCGGGAGAAGACCGGCCGCCAGCCGTCGGCGCGCTTGGCCATCACGGCCGCGAAGAACTCGCCGCGGGCGGGGCTCGGGTGGTCGAGCGAGGGGTCCTCCTCGCCGAACCAGCGTCTGGCGGCGGCCCGGCTCGGGAAGGGCAGCGGCCAGGAGGAGAGCCAGCCGCGCAGCTCCCGCTGGGAGACCGCGCCGAGCGCGGCGGCCCGCATGTCGCAGATGACGAGGGCCCGCACCAGGTCGGGACGGCGGGCCGCGAGGCGCCACGCGATCAGCGCGCCCATGGCGTGGCCGACCAGCGCCACCCGGCCGAGGCCGAGGCGTTCGACCACCGCCTCGACGTCCGCCACGAAGACGTCCCGGTCCAGCGGCCAGCTGCCCGGCTTCTCGCTCCGGCCGTGGCCGCGCTGGTCGAGGGCCACCACCCGGTAGCGGCGGGAGAGCCAGCGCGCGGCCGACGCCCAGTGCTCGGCCCGGCCCATCAGGCCGTGCAGCAGCACCACGGCGGGCCGCTCCTCAGCGGCCGGGTCGCCGCCCTCGGTGAACTCCCAGGCCGCGAGACGTACGCCGCCGTGCCCCATCACGTCCACGCACCGCGCCATGACCTCCGTCCCTTCCTCCGGCCTCGGGTGACCGAACGACCGAAGACCACGATATCGAATACGAGTTCGAAAGCCGTGTGAGATAAGTGACCGATACGAAGGGCCCGCCCCGGAGAGCTCTCACTCCTCCGGGACGGGCCCGCGCCGCCCGGGTGTCACCCCTTGGCGACGAACACGTGCATCGCGACGTGGTGTGCCAGCTCGGCGGACTCGCCGCCGCTGCCGACCTGGACGGACCCGCCGGAGCCCGCCGTGACACTGACCGAGGCACCCGGCTGCACGCCGGCTCGCCGCAGCGTGTGCATGACCTGCGCGTCCGTCTGGATCGGCTCGCCGATCCGGCGGACCACCACCGTCTTCCCGCCGTCCGAGTCCAGCTCGGAGAGGGCGACCATGCCCTCGGAGAGGAACGGGTCGGCCTCGCCGGCCTCGCCGAGCTCGGCGAGCGCCGGGATCGGGTTGCCGTAGGGCGACTCGGTCGGGTGGTTCAACAGCTTGAGGACCCGCCGCTCGACGGCCTCGCTCATCACGTGCTCCCAGCGACACGCCTCGGCGTGCACGTGCTCCCACTCCAGGCCGATGACGTCGACCAGCAGGCACTCGGCGAGCCGGTGCTTGCGCATCACCCGCTGGGCGAGGCGCCGCCCCTCGGCCGTCAGCTCCAGGTGCCGGTCGCCGGCGATGGTGAGCAGGCCGTCCCGCTCCATCCGCGCCACCGTCTGACTGACGGTCGGACCGCTCTGCTCGAGGCGCTCGGCGATGCGGGCACGCATCGGTACCACCCCCTCCTCCTCCAGCTCCAGGATGGTGCGGAGGTACATCTCGGTGGTGTCGATGAGTCCGGACATAAAGCGCCCCTCGATATCTCGTGCGGTGGCCCTGTGCCAATTCTGACGCACGCCACCGACAACCGGTCCCGTTCGACCGCGCGAGGTGCGTGCGTCTTGACACCGCTCTGGTCCAGACCATTACGGTGTGGGGCGTGACGGAGAACACCCGCGGCGGCGCCTCCCCCGACGGCCTCGGCAGTCGCTTCCTCGACGCCGCCATCGGGCTGCTGGGCGAGGTGCGCGACCGCGAGGGTGCCGCGATCACCAAGGCCGCGGCCGCGATCGCCGACACCGTCACCGCCGGCGGCCGGCTCTTCGCCTACGGCGCCGGGCACTCCGCGCTCCCCGCCCACGACCTGGTCTACCGGGCCGGCGGCCTGGCCCTGGTCAACCTGCTGACCGTCCCCGGCACCAGCGGCGTCGACGTCTCCCCCGCCACCCTCGGCAGCGCCCTCGAACACGTCGGCGGCCTGGCCACCGCCGCGCTCGACAGCAGCCCGGCCGAGGCCGGCGACCTGCTGATCGTCGTCTCCCTCTCCGGCCGGAACACGCTCCCCGTCGAGATGGCGAGCCACGCCAGGGCCCGCGGCCTCACCGTGATCGGCGCGACCTCCGCGGCCTACGCCGAGCTCACCGAATCCCGTCACCCCTCCGGCACCTTCCTCAGGGACCACTGCGACGTCGTCCTCGACAGCCACGTGCCCTACGGCGACACCACGCTGACCAGCGACGGCGTCGACGCCCCGTTCGCGCCCGCCTCCACCGTCGTCACCTGCGCGCTGCTCCAGGCCGTGGTCGCCGAGGCGGCCGGCCTGCTCGCGGCCCGCGGCACGCAGCCACCGCTGCTGCGCTCGGCCAACGTGGACGGCGGCCGGGAGTGGAACGAGCGGGTCTTCGCCGAACACGCCGACCGCATCCTCTGGCGCCGCTAGCCCACTGGCCCGCTAGGTCCGCGCCGGACCGTGCAGGTCGATCGCCGCCGCCACCCGCAGCGCCACGTCCTCGCCGTAGGCCGCGTCCGCGCGGTCGAACGGCCGCCGGCTCGCGCCCCGCAGGAAGGTGAGCACCCCCAGGCTCCGGCCCCTGCTGCGCAGCACCACGCACAGCGCGTGCTCCGCGTCCTTCGGCCAGCGGTGCTCCACCGCCCAGCTGGACCGGGAGACGCCGCCGGTGGCCCGCACCGCGATGCCGCGCTCCAGCGCCTGGAGCGCCGGATGTCCCTGCCGGTAGCGGACGGCCACCCCGCGGGCGCCCGAGGCCGCGCCGAAGGCGCCGGGGCTCTCGGCGGTCCGCACCAGGGTGGCGGCCTTGGGCGAGACGGTGTCGAGCAGCGCGTGGTCGGCGAAGCCGGGGAGCGCGTAGTGGAGGTGGAGCACCGCCGCCTCCAGCGGGTCCTCGCACTCGGCCGCCGCCCTGGCCGCGCGCGACAGCTGCTCGTCCCTGAACCGCCGCCTGGCGACGCCACGCGCCTGCCGCCTGGCGCGGGTGACGTCCTGGAAGACCCAGGCCACGCCGAGCGGCGCCGGCTCGGGCCCGGCCGGCGCGCCGAGCCGCAGGAAGCCGCTGACCAGGCAGCGTCGGGCGTCCCCCGAGGGTCCCGGGCTCGGCTCACCGAAGCCGTCCTCGTGGGTGCCGTCGTCGAGCAGCGTCAGCCACAGTTCGACGGGGCCGGCCGGCGGCTGGCCGGCGAGCGCCTGTTCGAGGCCGCTCTCCAGCTCGTCGAGCCCCGCGCCGAAGAACTCGCCGAGCGGCTCCCCCAGCATGTCGACCGGCGTCACCGCGAGCGCCTCGGCCGCCGCGTCGTTGACGGCCACGGTGCGCAGGTCGGCGTCGAGCAGCACGGTGGCCCAGGAGCCGCACTCGCCGAGCAGGGCCTCGCTCAGCGCCAGGTTCCGCTCCAGGTCGAGCTGGGCGTGCGCTTCACCGAAGGCGCAGTAGACGCCGGTCGGCCGGCCGTCAGGCTCCCGCACGGCCGTGGTCTTGGCCCGCACGAGTATCCGGCCGCCGTCCTTCCTGACCAGGGGGAACTCCTGGAAGGGCCGTCCGGCGCCGTCCTCGGCCGGCGACCGCAGCGCGGCCAGCAGCCGGTCCATCACGTCGGCGGCGTCGGCCTCCCGCACCGCCCAGCCGCCGAGCCCGGCCCGGCCCACGGCCTGCTCGCGCGACCAGCCGAGCATCCGCTCGGCCTTCCGGTTCCAGTGGGTGATCCGGCCGGCGGTGTCGACCGCGAACAGGGCCGCCTCCATGCCGTCAAGCAGTGCGGCCAGCAGCCGGTCGTCGGCGGTCGTGGCCCTGCCGGGGGCCGAGACCCGGCCGGAAACCTCGGAGTGAGTGGTCACCTGGTACCCCCAGCACAGGAGAGTGAGCGCCGGTCGCGTGCGCCGGACCATTCAACTGCACGGTGACGCCCGTCACATAGGGTTCGGCCGAATCTGGTGCGCGTGGGATCGTTTCGAAATTCGCTTGTGACACCCCGGGGCTCGCGCCTAGCGTGTGGGGTACACGAGAAGGGAGGTGGTTCGGCAGATGTATGACAACCGGACGCGTGAGGTGACTGCGGCCTAGCGGTCGCCGTCCCACGACGTGTGGTGCCGGCACCGCCCGGCAATACCAAGCAGTCACCCGATCCGCGGGCCGCCGGTAAGTCCGGCCGGCTCCCCGGGGCCGAGAGGCCCGGGGGACCAGGCCCGCGGATCGTTCTTTTCTCCTTTTTCGGGGCCCTTCTTTTTGGGGGCCCTTCCTCGCGGCGGCCGCTACGGGCAGAGGCGCTCCACCGCCCACCCGGCGCCCGCCCGCACGTACCGCAGCCGGTCGTGCAGCCGGTTCTCCCGGCCCTGCCAGAACTCGACGGCGTCGGGCACCACCCGGTATCCGCCCCACTGCGAGGGCGCCGGCACGTCCACGCCCTCCGGGTAGCGGTCGGCGAGCTCCGCGTACAGCTGGTCGAGCTCGGCGCGCGAGGCCACCCGCGACGACTGCTCGCTGGCCCACGCGCCGAGCTGCGAGCCGTGCGGCCGGGTCCTGAAGTAGGCGGCCGTCTCGTCCCGCCCGGTGCGCTCCGCGGTGCCGGAGACGATCACCTGGCGGGCGATGCCGTGCCAGGGGAAGAGGAGCGAGACGAGCGGGTTCGCCTCGATGTCCCGGCCCTTGCGGGAGCCGTAGTTGGTGAAGAAGACGAAGCCGCGCCGGTCGAAGCGCTTGAGCAGCACCGTCCTGCTGCTGGGGCGGCCCGCGGCGTCCGCGGTGGCGAGGACCATCGCGTTGGGCTCGTGCAGCCCGCTGTCCACCGCCTGCGCGAACCAGTGCTCGAACTGCTCGAACGGGTCGGCTGCCAGGTCGCTCTCGTCGAGGCCCGCGTCACGGTACCTGGCGCGCATCGCGGCCGGATCGAGCTGCGGGCTTGGGGCTTGGGGGGCGTTGTCGGCGTGGGACACGCCGATATCTTGCAACATGCCGCCGACAGTCTCGCCGGGCTCGGGGTTTTGTCCCGTGCTCTGTGGCCCGGTGACACCGGGAGTTAAGGTGACCGCCAGACTTATCGTGCGAATTCATCGCGTGCCGCCCCCACCACGAGGCGCGCGCTACCCGCGCTACCGAGGAGCCGCCTGATGTCCGAGTTCGTTCCCGGGCTCGAGGGAGTCGTCGCGTTCGAGACGGAGATCGCCGAGCCGGACCGGGAGGGCGGCGCCCTGCGCTACCGGGGCGTGGACATCGAGGAACTGGTCGGCCAGGTCACCTTCGGCGAGGTGTGGGGCCTGCTGGTGGACGGCTCGTTCACGCCGGGTCTGCCGCCGGCCGAGCCGTTCCCCATCCCGGTGCACTCGGGGGACGTGCGGGTGGACGTGCAGGCGGCGCTCGCGATGCTGTCGCCGGTGTGGGGGCTGCGGCCGCTGCTGGACATCGACGCCGCCCAGGCGCGGGACGACCTGGCGCGGGCCGCGGTGATGGCGCTGAGCTTCGTCGCCCAGTCGGCGCGCGGCGCGGGCCTGCCGATGGTGCCGCAGCGCGAGATCGACAAGGCGGACAGCATCACCGAGCGCTTCCTGCGCCGCTGGCGCGGCGAGCCCGACCCGAGGCACGTGGCCGCGCTGGACGCGTACTGGATCTCGGCCGCCGAGCACGGCATGAACTCGTCGACGTTCACCGCCCGTGTCGTCGCCTCCACCGGCGCCGACGTGGCCGCCGCGCTGTCGGGCGCGGTGGGCGCGATGTCGGGCCCGCTGCACGGCGGGGCGCCGGCCCGGGTGCTCGGCATGATCGAGGAGATCGAGCGGAGCGGCGACGCGGAGGGCTATGTGCGGCGGAAGCTGGACGCCGGCGAGCGGCTGATGGGTTTCGGCCACCGCGTGTACCGGGCCGAGGACCCGCGCGCCCGGGTGCTGCGGGAGACGGCGCGGGAGCTCGACGCCCCGCGCTACCAGGTGGCGGCGGCGCTGGAGCGGGCCGCGCTGGCCGAGCTGTCGGCGCGCCGCCCCGACCGGGTGCTGGCCACCAACGTGGAGTTCTGGGCGGCGATCGTGCTGGACTTCGCCGAGGTGCCGGCGCACATGTTCACCGCGATGTTCACCTGTGCGCGGACGGCCGGCTGGTCGGCGCACATCCTGGAGCAGAAGCGCACCGGCCGGCTGATCCGGCCCTCCGCGCGCTACGTGGGTCCTGCCCCGCGCGGGCGTGACGAGGTGGCGGGCTGATGGCGTCCCACGAGTTCGTCATCGCCGACGTCTTCACCGAACGGGCCCTGAGCGGCAACCAGTTGGCGGTCTTCCCGGACGCGCGTGGGCTTTCGGACGCCGACATGGCGGCACTCACCCGCGAGTTCGGCTTCTCGGAGACCACGTTCGTGCTGCCGCCGGACGATCCGGCGCACACCTGCCGGGTGCGGATCTTCAACCCGGCCGAGGAGATGGTGTTCGCCGGCCATCCCACGGTCGGGACGGCCGCCGTGCTGGCCGCGTCGGGGCGCGCGTCGAGCGGCCGGCTGGTCTTCGAGGAGGGCATCGGGCCGGTGCCGGTGGAGGTCTCGGGCTCCTTCGCCCGCTTCACGGTGACCGCGCCCTACGAGTCCCCCGAGGACCGCCCGGACGTGCCGGCCGTGGCGGCCGCGCTCTCGCTCGCCCCCGGGGAGGTCGTCGAGGCGTGGTTCGGTGGCCTCGGCAACCGCTTCTGCTACGTGCGGCTGGCCGACCGGGCCACGGTGGACCGGGTCGTGGTCGACGTGGCGGCCCGGCGCGCGGGTCTTGCGGGCGCCTGGTCGTCCGACCTGTACGTCTTCGCCGGCGACGACCGGCCGTACGCCCGCTCCTTCCCGGACACCCCGACCATCCCCGAGGACCCGGCCACCGGCTCCGCCGTCACCGGCCTGGTCGCCGCCCTGGCGAAGGGCGGCGATCTGGAGGTCACCGTCGAGCAGGGCGTGGCGATGGGCCGGCCGAGCGTGATCGAGGCCACCGCGCACGCCTCGGGCGCCGTGTCCATCGGCGGCCACACGGTGGTCGTCGGCCAGGGCACGATCACGCTGTAGCGGCAGCGGCCGGGCCAGGCCGGACAACCGGTCAGGGCGGTCAGGGCCACCCATCCGCCGGGCGCGGCCAAGCGCGAAGTCGGTTTGCCTGCGGCAGCCGAGGAGAGGGACCAGCCGAGGCCGGCCCGACCGGCCGCCCGGGTGCCGCACCGGCTGGACGACCGCCAGGCCGAGACGACGGCCCGGCCCGCCCGGCCAGGGTCTCGGACCGGCTAGACGACCGCCGGGTTGAGGCGGGCGAAGCCCTCCTGGCGACGGTAGGGGAAGTACGGGTAGGCCGCCTCGGTCGCGCTCGCCGCGTCGAGGCGGGCCACCTGGTCTTCGGTGAGGGCCCAGCCGACGGCGCCGAGGTTGTCGCGCAGCTGCCGCTCGTTCCGCGCGCCGATGATGACCGAGGAGACGGTAGGGCGCCGCAGCAGCCAGTTGATCGCGACCTGGGGGACGGTCCTGCCGGTCTCGGCGGCGATCTCGTCGAGCGCGTCCACCACGCGGTACAGCAGCTCGTCGGGGACCGGCGGCCCGAAGGCGGCGGTGGCGTGCAGCCGGCTGCCCGCCGGCAGCGGCTGGTCGCGGCGCACCTTCCCGGTGAGCCGGCCCCAGCCCAGCGGGCTCCACACCAGCGCGCCGACGCCCTGGTCGAGGCCGAGCGGCATCAGCTCCCACTCGTAGTCGCGGCCGACGAGGGAGTAGTAGACCTGGTGGGCGACGTAGCGGGGGTGCCCGTGCCGTTCGGCGGCGGAGAGGGACTTCATCAGCTGCCAGCCGGAGAAGTTGGAGACCCCGACGTAGCGCAGCTTGCCGGCCCGCACCAGGTCGTCGAGGGTGGCGAGCACCTCCTCGACGGGCGTGGCGGCGTCGAAGGCGTGGAGTTGGAAGAGGTCGATGTGGTCGGTGCCGAGGCGGCGCAGCGCGGCGTCGGTCGCGGCGATCAGCCGGGACCTGGAGGTGCCGGCCTCGCCGGGCCCCTCGCCCGTCGGCAGGGCGGCCTTGGTGGAGATCAGCACCCGGTCCCTGCGGCCCCTGATCGCCTGTCCCAGCACCTCCTCCGAGGCGCCGGCGGAGTAGACGTCCGCGGTGTCGAAGAGCGTGACGCCGGCGTCCAGGCAGATGTCGACCAGGCGCCGCGCCTCCTCGGCGTCGCTGGTCCCCCACGCCCCGAACAGCGGCCCCTGGCCGCCGAAGGTGCCCGTGCCGAAGCTCAGGGCCGGAACCGTCAGCCCGGACGCGCCGAGTCGTCGGTACTCCATGAGTCACCCCACCTTCCTTAACGGGGCTACAGTCCCTTTAGTGCGATGTGCGGTAGCGTACCACCGGAGGGGCGCTTAATGGAACAGGGATCCCGTTACGGCCAGCCCGGCCAGACCAGACCCGGCGGCCGGACCGCGCGCGTGCGCGCCGCCGTACTGCGCGCCGCCGGCGACGCGCTCGCCGAACACGGCTTCGACCGGCTCGACCTCGCCGACGTGGCCCGCCGCGCGGGCGTCGGCCGCACCACGGTCTACCGCCGCTGGGCCACGCCGGCCGGCCTGGTCGCCGACCTGCTCGTCGAGATGGCCACCGAGTCCCTGCCCCGCACCGAGTCGGGGGCTCTCCTTGACGACCTCAGGGCCAACGCGCGGCTGGTCTGCCGCACCCTCGCCGACCCGCGCCAGGGCCCGCTGTTCAAGGCGGTGATCGCCGCCGCCACCGCCGACGAGGACGCGGCCGCCGCGCTCCGCCGCTTCTACGCCACCCGCATCGCCGAGTGGGCACCCTGCGTCGAACAGGCCGTCGCCCGCGGCGAGTTGCCGTCCGGCACGGATCCGCACGAGGTGGTCGCCGCGGTCTCAGCCCCCCTCTACTACCGCCTGCTCGCCAGCGGCGACCCCCTGGACGAGGCCGCCGCCGACCGCGCCGCGGCGGCCGCGGCGGCGGCGGCCCGCGCCGGCGCGTTCGTGGTCGCCTGAGCCCGGCGAGCGTCAGGCGAAGGCGCCGCGGTGGGCTCGGGCCCACTCCTCGAAGGCGCGCGGCTCGCGCCCGGTGACCTCCCGCACGGTCGAGTACACCCGCGGCTCGTCGAGGACACCGTCCGCGATGAACGCCAACAACGCGGCTACCGGCAGTGGTTCACGGAGGCGCCCCGGGTCGGCAGGCGCCCGTCGCGGGAGCGGGTGCTGGCGCGGTTCGCGAGCGCTTCCGCGAACTGGCCGCCAGGCCCGCGCCGTGGCCGAACCGCTGCTGGACGCCCACGGCCGACGCTGACCGGTCAGGCGGTCGGCGCGGCGAAGTAGTGGCCCTGGTCCAGGTCTTCCAGGAGGCCGGGGCCCGTCGGCCGCCAGCCGAGGAGTTCGCGGGTGAGCGCGCTCGACGCCGGGATGTCCTCGGCGAAGAACCTGCCGATCCAGCCGAAGTGGTCCGGCGCGTCCGCCGGGTCGACGGAGGCCACCGGCAGGCCGAGGTGGCGGCCGATCACCTCGGCGATCTCGCGGGTCGGGACGCCCTCCTCGGCGGTCCCGTGCAGCACGGAGCCGGCCGGCGCCTTCTCGACCGCGAGCCGGAACAGCCGCGCGGCGTCGCTCCTGTGCACCCCGGGCCACCGGTTGGCGCCGTCGCCGACGTAGCCGGCGACGCCCTTGGCCCGGGCGACGCCGATCAGGGTCGCGAGGAAGCCGCCGTCGCCCTCGCCGTGCACGGAGGGTGCCAGCCGCACCACCGACGGGCGGACGCCGCGTTCGGCGAGCGCGAGCGCCGCCCGCGCCGAGACGACGCGGGGGGACGAGTTGGCCGGCATGTCCCGCTCGGTGCTGGTGCGCCCGGCCGGCAGGCCGACGAACCCGGAGGCGATGACCAGCGGCCGGTCGGAGCCCTCCAGGGCGGCGCCCATCGCCTCGATGGCCCGCAGGTCGGTGCGGGCCGCGCTCTCGTACCGCGAGAAGTCGTGGATGAACGCCAGGTGGACGACCCCGTCCGAGGCGGCGGCGCCGGCCCGCAGACCGTCGAGGTCGTCGAGGGAGCCGCGCAGCACCTCGGCGCCGGCGGCGGCGACCGTCTCGGCGGCGGCGTCCGAGCGGGCGAGCCCGACCACCTCGTGGCCGGCGGCGAGGAGTTCCGGGACGACGGCGGAACCGATGAATCCGGACGCGCCGGTGACGAACACACGCATGGCAAGCACTCCAGTCGGTCGTGACAGCAGAAGGATGTCAGTGACTGTCGTCAACGCTAGCATCCGATGTCAGAGACTGCCATCACGTAGGATTCACGCCATGGGTCGATGGGAGCCGAACGCGCGCGGCCGCCTACAGCAGGCGGCTCTCGACCTGTACGTCGAGCGCGGCTACGGGCAGACCACCGTGGCGGAGATCGCCAGGCGGGCCGGCCTGACGGAGCGCACGTTCTTCCGGCACTTCGCCGACAAGCGCGAGGTCCTCTTCGCCGGCTCGGACGAGCTGCGCGAGCTGTTCGCGAGCACCGTCGCCGCCGCCCCCGCCACCGCGGCCCCGATCGACGCGGTCGCCGCCGCCCTCGACGCCGCGGCCGACTCGTTCCGGGAGCGCCGGGACCACGCGCGCCGCCGGCAGGGCGTCGTCGTCGCCAACGCCGAGCTCCAGGAACGCGAGTTGACCAAACTCGCCGGCCTCTCCGCCGCCGTCGCCGACGCCCTGCGCCGGCGCGGCCTCCCGGAACCGGCCGCCAGCCTGACGGCCGAGGCCGGCATCGCCGTCTTCAAGGTCGCCTTCGAGCGCTGGACCGCCGCGGCCGAGACCCGCGACCTGTCCGACCTCGTCCACGAGTCGCTGGACGAGCTCAAGTCCATGGCGAAGTGCGCGGATTGAGCACCGACGGCCCGGCGACGGGTTCGACGCGCGGCCCGGCGAGCGCCGCGTAGTCGGCGCCGGACATGACCAGCGAGCGGTCCAGCCGCGCCGCGTTGAAGTACAGCTCCGGGCTCGCGACGACGGCCGGGTCGGCGACGAGTTCGAGGTCCGGGTCGAAGCTGAAGGGCAGGACCGAGCCGGGGACCGCGCGGGCCAGCCGCTCGGCCGTGGCCGCGTCGCTGAAACCCACGTAGCGGGCGGCGAACAGCGCCCGCACGGCGTCGATGTCCACCCGCCGGTCGCCGGGGACGACCGCCAGCACGTGCCGGGTGGTGCGCCTGTCGACCTTCACCCGCAGGATCACGCACTTCGCCGCGTGCGCCACCGGATGCCCGCGGAGCGCGCTCACGGCCTCGGTCGCCCCCTCGGGATCGTGGTCGATGAGCCGGTACGGCGTCCCCGTCGTGTCGAGCAGCTCGATCAGGCGGCGGTAGGTGTCGTGCTCGTGTCCGTGGTCGTGGTCGTGGTCGTGGTCGTGGTCGTGGTCGGGCATGGATCGTCGTCCCTCGTGTCCTTCTCGGTGGTCCGGTGGGCGCGCTCGACGGCCTGCCCCCAGTACGTCCCGGCGACCAGCAGCGCGGCGCCGAGACCGGCGAGCACGGTGAGCCGTTCGCCGCCGAGGCAGAGCCCGACCGCGACGGCCCAGATCGGCTCGGTGCCGAGCAGCAGGCTGGCCCGGCTGGCCGAGGTCCGCTGCACCGCCCAGGTCTGCGCCAGGAACGCGAACACGCTGCAGAACAGCGCCAGATAGGCCAGCTGCGCCCAGGTCGCCGCGGTGCCGCCGACCAGCGTCCCGGCGTCGGCCAGTGCCGGCGGCAGGAACAGCACCGTGCCGACGGCGGTCTGCACGGCCGTCAACTGGAGTGGCCGCACCGGGCGGTGGGCGGTGAGCCGGCCGACGAGCGCGACATGCCCCGCCCGCACCACGGCCGCCGCCAGCATCAACAGGTCGCCGGAGCGCGGCTCCCGCAACCCGTCACCGGCCATCAGCAGACCGACCGCGAGCACGCACACCCCCGCCGCCAGGTAGAACACCGGCGGCAGCGGGCCGCGCCCGCCGCCGCGGTCGAGCAGCGGGGTGAGCACGATCGTCAGGCTGATGATCAGCCCCGCGTTGGCGGCACTGGTGTGCGCCACCCCGTACGTCTCCAGCACCAGGATCGCCGCCTGGGTGACGCCGAGCAGCGCCCCGACCCGGGTCTCCTCCCGGGTCGGCCGGCGGGTGGCGACCAGCAGCCCGCAGGCGAGCGCCGAGATCGCGTACCGCGCGAACAGCACTACCAACACGGGCAGCGCGACGGTGGCCGTCTTGGCCGCCAGATAACTGGAGCCCCAGACGATCGCGACCAGCAGGAGCACCACGTCGGTGCGGCGGGCGTCGAGCACGGCACCACGCTGCCGCATCGGCGACGCTGAAGCCCAGTACCAGCTTCTGAAACGACCTTGTAGCGGAGCTACAGTGTCCCGGGTGGACCCCCGGCAGCTCCGCATCCTCCGCGAGCTCGGCGAACTGGGCAGCGTCAGCGCCGTCGCCGAGGCGCTGCTCGTGACCCCGTCGGCGATCTCGCAGCAACTGCGGCTGCTGCAGCGCTCGATCCCCGTCCCGCTCACCGAACGCGCCGGCCGCCGCGTGGTGTTGACCGACGCCGGCCAGGCGCTCGCCGCCGCGGCCGTCGAGGTCGAGACCGCCCTGGCGCGGGCCCGGCACTCCGTGGCCGACTTCGCCGAACGCCCCGACGGCACGGTCTCGTTGGCCGCCTTCCACAGCGCGGCCGCCGCCTTCTTCCCGCTCCTGCTGCGTGGCCTCGCCGGCCCCGACGCCCCTCGCCTCGCGCTGGCCGACGAGGACGTGACCCAGGACCGTTTCCCGCTCCTCACCCGCGACTACGACCTGGTGCTCGCCCACCGCCTCGACCACGCACCGCCCTGGCCGCGCACGGTCACCGCCAGCACGCTGCTGCGGGAGCCGCTCGACGTGGCGCTGCCTGCCGACCACCCGCTGGCCGCCCGCCGGCGGCTCTACCCGCGCGACGTGGCCGACCAGCCGTGGATCACCGTGCACGACGGCTTCCCGCTGATGGCCACCATCGAGGCCATCGCCGCGGCGGCCGGCCGCCGGCTGGACCTCGTGCACCGCGTCAACGAGTTCGCCGTCGTCGCCGAGGCGGTGGCCGCCGGCGGCGGGCTGGCCCTGATGCCGCGCTGGACCACCCGCCCGCACCCGGCCCTCGTTCTCCGCCCGCTCGCCGGCGTCCACGCGCACCGCCACATCGACGCCCTGCACCGCCCGGAACGCGCGGCGCGCCGGGCGGTCCGCACCGTCCTCGCCGAGCTCCACCGCGCCGCCGCGACGATCCGGGGCCGGGACGCGGCACCCGGCGACCGGTGACGGCGGCGCCGGGCGCGCTCAGCGCAGGGTGAGCGGGGTCTCGGAGTCGATGTGGACCAGCTTCTGCGGGTTGCGCACGTAGTAGAGGCCGGTGATGCGGGTGTCCTCGACGCGCACCGCCATGACGCCGTCGAGTTCCCCGTCCATGTGCAGGGCCAGGGCGGGGCCGCCGTTGACCATGGTCTCCTCGACGACGAGGCTGACGTCGTGCTTGGTGAGGCCGCCGACGATGAAGCGGGCCACCTTGTCGGCGCCGCTGACCGGCCGGGGCGTGGCCTGCCTGATGCCGCCCCCGTCGCTGATCGCCACGACGTCGGGGGCGAGCACGTCGAGCAGGCCCTGCACGTCCCGGGTCTCGATCGCGCGCCGGAACGCCTCGACGGCCGCCTCGGCCTGCCGCGCGGTGACCGACCGGCGCGGGCGGCGGGCCTCGACGTGGCGGCGCGCGCGGTGGGCGATCTGGTGCACGGCCGCGGGGGTCTTGTCGACCGCGGCGGCGATCTCGTCATAGCCGAACCCGAACGCCTCCCGCAGCACGAACACCGCCCGTTCGGTGGGGGTCAGCGTCTCGAGCACGAGCATCAGCGCCATCGACACGCTCTCGGCGAGTTCGACGTCGGCGGCCACGTCCGGAGTGGTGAGCAGCGGCTCCGGCAGCCAGGAACCCACGTACGCCTCCCTGCGGCGTTTCGCCGACCGAAGCCGGTTGAGCGCCTGGCGGGTGGTGATCCGCACCAGGTAGGCGCGGGGTTCTCTGACCTGCGCCGCGTCGACCTCGACCCAGCGCAGCCAGGTCTCCTGCAGGACGTCGTCCGCGTCGGCCGCGGAGCCGAGCATCTCGTAGGCGACGGTGAACAGCAGGCTGCGGTGGGCGAGGAACGTCTCCGTCGCCTCGCGGGTGTCCTCGCCGCCGGCCCCTCGCCGCCCACCGGTTTCACCTGTCGTGCTCATGAGTCCTTCTCCCTGTCTCGCGTCGGTGGCCGTTCGTCCCGGCCCGCCGGGTCGCCGACGACGTGTGTGGGAACAGCATCCGCTGCCCTACGCGACCGGCGCCGCGTCGCCGTGGCGGGCCCGCAGCTGGGCCGGCCGGTGCTTGCCGTCCTTGGGCCAGGAGTGGGAGCCGGGCTTCCGCGCCTCGGTCACCAGGTGCTTGACGCTGAAGTCGCAGGAGATCTCCTTCAGTTTCCGGCCCACCGGCCCGCTGAAGTACAGCCGCGTCGCGGTGTCGTCCTTGCGGCCGAGCTGGAAGATCCCGGCGCCGCGGCCGAAGCTGATGCACATGGCAGGGAACGACAGGTCGACCGGCGTCGGCTGGTCGCCCGCGATCCGCTTCAGCACGGTGTCGGCGGCGTGGGCGCCCAGGCATCCCGCGGCGTAGGCGCTCATCCGGAACGGCAGGTCGGACGGTGCCGACGAGTCGCCCGCCGCGACGACGCGCTCGTCGTCGACGCTGGTCAGCGTCTCGTCGGTGAGCAGCCGGCCGGCGGCGTCGGTGCGCAGCCCGCTGCGGTGGGCGAGGTCGGGCACGCCGAAGCCCACGGCCCAGACGGTGACCCGGCTCGGCACCGTGCGACCGTCCCCGAGTTCCACGGCCTCCCGGGTCACCGCGGTGACCGCGGTGTCGGGGCCTTCGAGGACGTCGACCCCCAACCTGGCGAGGTACGTCCGGGCGGTGCGTCGCGCCCGGGGGTGCAGGTAGGGGCCGAGGACACCCCCGCAGACCAGCGTGACGGCGCGGCCCCGCTCCGCCAGTTCCGCGGCGGTCTCGATGCCGGTCGGACCGCCCCCGACGACCGTCACCCGAGCTGTCACGGGCGTGTCGTCGAGTACCGACCGCAGGCGCCGCGCCGCCTCCAGGGTCGCGACCGGGTGGGCGAACTCGGCCGCGCCCGGCACCCGCGGGGCGGAGGCGCCGCTGCCGACGGCGTAGATCAGGTAGTCGTAGCCGAGTTCGCCGCCCCCGGTCAGGGCCACCGTGCGCGCGGCCGCGTCGATCCGGGCCGCGCTGTCGACGACCAGCCGGACGCCGTCGGCCAGGACGGCCTCGTAGTCGACGACCGCGTCGTGGGTCCCGGCCACCAGCTGGTGCAGGCGCAGCCGGGGGACGAAGACCGGGCGCGGGTTGATCACGGTCACGGTCACGTCGTCGCGCCGCGTCAGACGGTTGGCCGCCATCACCCCGGCGTATCCGCCGCCGATCACGACCACGTCGGTGCTCCTGCTCATGGTGTCTCCTTCACTCCGAGGGGCTCGGTCACAGGACACCGCGGCGACCAGGATCCTGACATGATGTGAGGCAGATCACTCGGTGAGGGCCCACCGTGAACCAAACCAAGATGACAGAGATCTGTGTCATCTCAGCCGAAGGCGTTACGCTGGCCCCCGTGTCCCACGACGCGCGCCTCGTCTTCGCCGACCACGTAGGTCGCTTCTACGCCCGCCAGCACGGCTTTCCGCCGATGGCCGGGCGGCTGCTCGGCCATCTCCTGGTCTGCGACCCGCCGCGCCAGACCATCGACGAGTTGGGCGAGGCGTTGCTGGCCAGCCGCAGCGCCGTCACCGGCGCGGTCAAGCTGCTGGAGTCCTACCGACTGGTGCGGCGGACGCGGACCGCGGGTGAGCGGATGGACCGGGTGGGGCTCGACCCGGCGAGCCAGCAGCCGCAGAACTTCGACTCCGCCGTCCACCGCGAACAGGCCGCGCTGTTCCGCGAGGGGCTCGCGCTGCTCGCCGAGGCACCGCCCGAACGGCGGGCCCCGCTCGCGGAGTTGGTCGCGCTCGCGGACTTCCTCAGCGAGCGACTGCCGGCGCTGCTCGACGAGTGGCACACACACCGCGACAGGCTTCGAGCAACAGGAGAGCTGCCCTCTTGACTTCCTCCCCCTCCTGAAGGAGGGGGATTCCTACGGCTCGCGCCGTGGGGTTTCCTGCTTCGTCGCCGACTGCCCGCCCGGAGAACTCCGTTGAGGTCTTACACCAGCTCCACAGGCTGTCACCGCCAGTCCGGCGGCCAGCAGGTTTCTCGCCGCGTTCACGTCCCGGTCGTGGGTCGTCCCGCAGTCACACCTCCAGGTACGGACGTTGAGCGGCATCTTCTCCTGGAGGGTGCCGCAAGCGGAGCACAGCCTGGAGGAGGGGAAGAAGCGGTCGACGGCGATCACTTCCCGCCCGTACCAGGCGGCCTTGTACTCCAGCATGCTCCGGAAGTCCGACCATGCCGCGTCGCTGATGGCGCGGGCCGGACTCCGGTTCTTGACCATGTTGCGAACGGTCAGGTCCTCGATAGCGATCGTTTGGTTTTCACGAACGAGTCGAGTGGTGAGGTTGTTCAGACCGTCACGGCGACGGTCGGCGATCCGGGCGTAGATCTTGGCGACCTTGTGCCGGGCCTTCCCGCGGTTGGTGCCGTCGCCCTTGGCCTTCTTCGCCAAACGGCGCTGAGCCAGGGCGAGACGGGCGCGGTCGCGGCGTTCATGCCTCGGGTTAGCGATCTTCTCGCCGGTCGACAGCGTCAGGAGGTGGTCACGGCCGACGTCGATACCGACCGCGTTGCCGTTCGCGGGGAGCGGCTTGACGCTCGCGTCCTCGCACAGCCGGGAGACGAACCAGCGTCCGGCAGCGTCCTGGGAGACGGTCACCGTCGAAGGGCTCGCGCCCTCCGGCAGGGGCCTGGACCACACGATGTCGAGCGGTTCCCTCATCTTCGCCAGGGTCAGCTCTCCGTCGCGGAGGCGGAACCCGCTGGTGGTGTACTCGGCGGACTTCCTCGACCTCTTCCGCGACTTGAAGCGCGGGTACTTCGCCCGCTTGCCGATGAAGCTGGTGAACGCCGCCTGAAGGTGCCGAAGGGTCTGCTGGAGCGGGACCGAGGAGACCTCGTTGAGGTACGCGAGTTCCTCGGTTTTCTTCCACGCCGTCAGCATCGCCGACGTCTGGTTGTAGTTCACTCGCTCCTGTCGTGCCCACGCCTCCGTACGGGCCGCGAGAGCGAGGTTGTAGACCTTCCGAACACAGCCGAACGTGCGCGACAGCTCGGCTGCCTGCGCATCCGTCGGACAGAAGCGGTACCTGAACGCCCGCCTCACACAGCCCGTGGCCACGCTCACAAACCAGAGGGACCACAGCTAAAGATCAAACTCACGGATCAGAGCACGGTTTCTCGCCCTGGGGGCGAAACCCCGCTCCTTGCCCTGCTCCGCGGGAGTTTCGTTTCCTCCCCCGGCTGAAGCCGGGGGTACCCACGAAAGGAGTTCAGATGACCGACTTCGACACCGATCTGCCCACCCTCCGGGCCCTGGCCGAACGAGGCGACGGCGACGCGATCGACATCCTCGTCGAACTCGCCGGCGAGCGCGGCGACCTGGCCGAACTGCGCCACCTCTCCGACGCCGGCAGCGCCACCGCCACCGACCAGCTGATCGAGCTGGCCACCGAGTTGGAGGACCTGCCCGAGCTGCGCCGGCTCGCCGCGGCCGGCGACGCCACCGCGGCCGAACAGCTCGCGGAGCTCACCGAGACGGAGTGCTGAGCGCGGCTACCCCTCCACGGTGACGCGCGCGGGCGTGGCCCGGCGGGCGCCGGCGGCCGGGGCGAGGAAGATCGCCGCGGCGGCGAAGACGAGGACGACCGTCATGGCGGCGCGCAGGCCGTAGTGGTCGCCGAGGAAGCCGAGCCCTGGCGGCCCCACGAGGAAGGCGACGTAGCCGATCATCGCCACCAGGCTGACGCGCGCCGCCGAGTCGGGTCCCGAGTCGCCGGCCGCGGACAGGGCGAGGGGGAAGCCGAGGGAGGCCCCCAGCCCCCACAGCAGCACGGCCGCGCCGGCGAACACGGGGGAGTCGGCGAAGACGACGACGGCGAGGCCCAGCGTCGCGGACAGCGCGCTGGCCCGGACGACCGGGACCCGGCCGAGGCGGTCGATGAAGAAGCCGCCGCCGAACCGGCCGATCGCCATGGCGGCGGCGAAGCCGGCGTAGACGGCCGAACCCAGGGCGGGGTCCATGTCGTGGCCGTCGACCATGAGAAGCGGCAGCCAGTCGTTGGCGGCGCCCTCGGCCAGTGCCATGGTCAGGACGATGCCGCCGATCAGCAGCAGGCGCCGGTCCTTCCAGACCGCCGCTCCGGCCGCCCGCGGGTCGGCCTCGGCGCCCCGTGCCGCGCCGTGGGTCCTGCCGACCCCGGAGGGGATGGCTCGCAACGCGTACAGGAACATCCCGGCCGTGACGAAGGACATGGCGGCCAGGTGCCAGTGCACCGGGAAGTCGACGGCCGTGCACAGGATGCCGAGCGAGGCCCCCAGGACGGTGCCCAGGCTGAAGAAGCCGTGCAGGGTGGGCAGCACCGTCCGGCCGGCGATCCGCTCGACCTCGGCGCCGTCGACGTTGACCGCCACCTCTCCGCCGCCCATGCCGGCGCCGAAGAGGAACAGCCCGGCCGTGACGGCGGGGGCGGAGGAGAGCAGGGAGCCGCCGCCGACGACGACCAGGCTGAGGACGACGAGCAGCGTGCCCGCGCCCATGACCGGCCTGGTGCCGAACCTGGCCACCAGCGTGCCCGAACCCAGCACGCCCAGCATGGAGCCGGCCGACAGGCCGAACAGGACGATGCCCAGCTGCGCGGTCGAGGCGTCCAACAGGTCCCTGATGTCGGGCGTGCGCGTCACCCAGGAGGAGATCGAGAGACCGGGGATCAGGAAGAAGAGGAACAATGCCGTGCGGCGACGACGTGTGGCCGGATCCATCACAACAGTTCGGTCCCAACGCGACAGGGGCAACCCCCTCCGAAAAGTATGTACAAATGTACACGCCTGGGGGGAGGTGAGGAAGGGGCGACCATGGCAGGGAACTCGCGAGGCCCGAACGACCCGGGACGCCGGGACCGCATCGTGGAGGCGGCGCTCGACGTGATCGCCGAGCACGGCGTCACGGGCGCCACGCAGCGACGCGTCGCCGAGGCCGCCGGCGTCCCGCTCGGGTCGATGACGTACTACTTCGAAGGCCGGCAACAACTGCTCGTCGAGGCGTTCACCCGGCTCGCACAGTCGATGTCCGCCCGGTACCGGAGACTGCTGGACGCCGCCGAGACCGTCCAGGAGGCCCGCGACGCCGTCGTGGAGATCATCTGCGGCCCCCTCTGGGGAAGCCCGCGGGACCTCGTGCTCAGCTACGAGCTGTACGCCTTCGCCGCACGCGACCCGGCCCTGCTCGGCGTCATCCGGTCCTGGATGCGCGCCAGCCGCGCGGCGCTGAGCAGGCACTTCGACCCGAGGACGGCCCGGGCCCTGGACGCGCTGGTGGAGGGCTTCAGCATCCACAACCACCTGGACGACGAACCCATGAGCCGAGAGGACATCGCCGCCGTCGTACGCGCGGTCAGCGCGGGCCCGGCTCCACGGCCGGCCGACGGGTGACGGCGAACATGTAGCAGCCCCAGGCGACGTTGCGGCTGTGCAGCCGCACCACCTCGGGGTCCGCGAGGAGTTCGGCGATCACCCGGTCCGGGTCCCGGCCGTCGTGCACGGTGGTCGCGTCGTGGATCCAGCCGCGGGCGTCGTACGCCCGCAGCACCTGCGGCCGGCCACGCCAGTCGGCGGGGTAGCCGGTGAGGGCCGCCGGCCCCGCGCACGGTTCGGCGTGCGCCAACACCGCGCCCACCTCGCGGTAGGGGCTGGCCGCCCCCGGGAGCGGCGGCTGGTAGCCGAAGAGCAGCAGTTCCTCGCCAGGAGCGGCGTCCCGCAGGCAGCACCTGACGGGCTCGCCGCCCGCCGCGGTGAGGCGTTCGGCCGGGGTCCCGAAGGCGTCGACGCCCCGCGCCCGCACGTCGGCCAGCACCTCGCCGGGCAGCGCGTGGACCCGGAAGGCGACCGTGGATGTCGTCATGCGCCCAGGCTCACCGCTCAGCCGCCGATCGGCTGGCGTGGATCGGACATGGCGTTCGGTCGGCCGCCGGGGCGCCCGGGCTACTGAGGCGCGTCGCCCGCGGGGGCGTAGAACTCGGTGGTGGCCGCCGTCGCCGCCGCGACCTCGGCCGGGTCGGCGCCGGAGGCGGCGTGGACCGCGCCCCAGGCCCGGGCGCTGAGGGTGTTGAACTCCCTGGCCTCCGGCCTGTCGTGCCAGGTCGCGGGGTCCAGTTCCTCGCCCCGCAGGTGGTGGTCGAGGCCGAGCAGTCCGCCGTCCCAGCCGACGCCGGTGGCGCCGGGGCCGAACTTCTTCCAGAACTCGGCGGGGACGACGGCGGCGTGTTCGAGTTCGAGGATCGTCTCGCCGTCCTCGGCGGGGGCGAGCCGCAGCTCGACCTCGCTGATGTCCCTGTCGGTGGCGTTCTCGCCGTAGACCCAGGTCACGCGGAGCAGCCGGGGCGGTTCGCAGTGCAGGATCTCGCCCCGCGCGTTGCCCTCCAGCTGGTAGCTCCCGCCGAGCCGCAGGTCGCCGGTGACCGGCAGGAACCAGCGGGCCAGCCGCTCGGGGTCGGTGCAGGCGTCCCAGACGTCCTCGATCGGGGCGGCGTAGCCGCGCCGCAGCAGGACGGCGGTGCCCTCGCCGGCGGGGATGCGCTTCTTCCCCAACTCGCGGTGGACGGCGTTGATCCGGTCGGCGATCTCGCTCATGAGTCCTCGTTCTTCCTTCGCTCTCGTCTGCCTCGGGCGAGCTCGGTGGCCAGCGCGTCGAGCCGCTGGTTCCAGAACCCGCGGAAGTGGTCAAGCCAGGCGTCGACCTCGCGCAGCGGCCCCGGGTCGACCGCGTAGAGGCGGCGGGTGCCCTCCGCTCGGACGGTGGTGAAGCCGTTCTCCCGCAGCACCTTGAGGTGCTGGGACACGGCGGGCTGGGAGATGCCGAACTCCTCCCGTATGACCCCGCTGACGGCGCCTGACGACTGCTCGCCCCCGGCGAGCAGCTCCAGGATCCGGCGCCGGACGGGATCCCCGAGGACGTCGAACGCGTGCACGGCAGGACTCTTTCATTCGCAACTTATATAAGTCAAGCCTTATGCGATCACCAGGGGCATGGCGAAGCGCCGGCAGACGTGCACGCGGGCGAACCGCTCCCGCATCGCCCGCTCGTGACGCAGGTCGGCGTGGAGGAACAGGCCCACCGGCCGGAGGTCGGGGTGCGGCTCGGCGACGGCGCGCGCCGGTTCCGCCGGGTCGGTGTACGCGTGGGCGAAGACATGCAGGTAGTGGGCGCTCTCGGCGAAGCCCATGACCCGGTACCAGTGGAGGGTGCCGGGATCGTCCCTGGTCCAGGCGTCCAGCGTCACGACCCCGAGGGCGCGCAGACGGGAGCGGGCCTCGGCGAGGAGGTCCCGGGCGATGCCGCGCCGCTGGTGGTCGGGATGGACCGCGACCGTGTCGATGGTCGCCGAGTCGCGCTCGACGAGGACGTCGAGGATGCCGACCACGGTGCCGGCCGGGTCGACGGCGACGAGCGCGAGGCCGGGCTCCGGGATGTGCGGCTTGGCGCGGTCGACGTCGTCGAAGTAGGCGGTGGCGAGGAAGGACAGGACCCGGCAACGAAGCCAGGACGCCTCGTCGGCGGGCGCGTAGTCGCGCACGAGATGGCTCACGGCCGGGATCCTCGCGTATTGGACCGAGCGATGCAAAACCTGTTACGGTCGCCGCATGGCCCGACCGAGGACGTTCGACGAGGAGCGGGCCCTGGACGCCGCGATGCGGGTGTTCTGGGAGAAGGGGTATGAGGCCACCTCGACCCAGGACCTGTGCGAGGCGACGGGGCTCGGGCGCAGCAGCGTCTACAACACCTTCCGCAGCAAGCACGACCTGTTCCGGCGAGCGCTCGGGCGCTATCTGGACGGGATGACGGAGGCGCAGCTCGGGGTGTTGGAGGACGCGGGGCGGCCGGGGGGCGAGCGGGTCCGCGCGCTGTTGGCGTCGATCGTCGCGGGAGAGGCCGAACACCGGGCCGCCGGGCGGGTGCTCGGCTGCCTGGGGGTGAACACCACCGTCGAACTGGCGGCGCGGGACGCGGCGGCGGCGGAGTTGCTGGCGCGGGACACCGCGCGACGGCTGGCCGCGCTGCGCGAGGCGCTGGCCGCCGGGCAGCGGGACGGCAGCGTCGCGTCGGCGCGGGACCCCGGCGAGTTGGCCCGGTTCGTCAACGCGACGATCGCCGGGATCCGGGTCTCCAGCCAGGGCGGCGCCGACCAGGCCACGCTGGAGTCGATCGCCGAGATCGCCCTGGGCGCGTTGCTGCGCTGACACACGAGTCGAGAACGCCCGCGGTTTCGCGCGGGCAGGTTTTGAACTGATCGATCCATAACGGGAGACCCGATGAGGAGTGGGGCAGTGCCACGTGCCGTGTACGTGTTGGCCCTCGGCATCTTCGCCATGGTGACGAGCGAGTTCGTCGTGGCGGGACTGATGCCGCGGTTGGCGGACGGCCTGGACGCCACCGTGCCACAGGTCGGCTATCTGATCACCGCGTTCGCCGTGGCCATGGCCGTCGGCGGGCCCTTCCTGACCGTGGCGCTGCTGCGGGTGACGCCGAAGAACGCGCTGCTGCTGCTGTTCGCCGTCTTCCTCGCCGGCAACGTGCTGGCCGCGACCGCCACCGACTACGCCACCATGCTGGTGGCCAGGATCGTCACCGGCGTCGCGTCGCAGGCGTTCTTCGGGGTGGCGATCTCGCTCGCCGTGCGGCTGACCCGCGCCGAGACCCGCGGCCGGGCGATAGCGGTGGTGATGAACGGGCTGATGCTCGGCACCCTGCTCGGGCTGCCGCTGTCCACGCTGGTCGGCGAGCGGTTCGGCTGGCGGGCCGCGTTCTGGGTGATCTCGGCGATCGCGGTGGTCGCGGCGGCGACGACGCTCGTCGGTGTGCCGGCGCTGGCGCGGGCCGAGGAGGAGGGCGGCTTCCGGCAGGAGCTCGGCGTGTTCCGCCGGCCGCGCCTGTGGCTGGCGCTCTCCACCAGCACGCTGATCATCGGCGCCACCTTCGCCGCGTTCAGCTACCTCAACCCGATCCTCACCGAGCTGACCGGCTTCGCCACCGGCACCGTGCCGCTGCTGCTGATCGCCTACGGCGCGGCGACCGTCGTCGGCAACACGGTCGTCGGCCGGCTCGCCGACCGGCACGCGGTGCCGGTGCTGGCCGCCGGGCTCGGGCTCAACGCGGTCTTCCTCGCCGGCTTCGCGCTGCTGGCCGAGGTGCCGGTCGCGGCCGTGGCCTTCCTGCTGGGCGTCGGCCTGGTCGGCGTGACCATGAACCCGGCGATGGTGACCAGGGTGCAGCGCACCGGCAACGCCCGGCCGCTGGTGAACACCGTCCACTCCTCCTTCATCACGCTCGGCGTGATCCTCGGCTCCTCGCTCGGCGCCCTCGCCATCGACGCCTGGGGACTGCGCGCCACTCTGTGGCTGGGGGCCGCCATGGCCGTGCTCGGGCTGCTCACACTGCTGCCGGACGCGGGGCGCCGGCGGCCCGAGGAGGCCCCCATGTAATGTTCGAACCTCAGAGTTGACCATTACGACTGGAGGGCGTGATGAACGGCGCGGACGCGGCCATACCCGAGTTGGTGCTGGCCTGGGCGGCGGGCTGGGCGGTGTCGCGGGGGACGCCGCCGCCGGTCGAGCGGCCGTGGGGGGTGCGGATCGACGTCGGCCTCCCCCACGCCATGGGCCGGCACGTGCTGCCGGCGGCCGACGAGGCGGGCGTCCGGGGCGTCGTCGGCGCGGTCACCGTGCCCACCACCCAGCTCAAGGTGTTCGTCGACGTCGAGACCGTGGCCGGCTGGCTCACCCCGGACTGGACCGAGGGCGACCACGGCCATCTGATGGCCACCACGCTGCGCGCCTCCGCGCCACGGGTGCCCGACGGCTACCGCCTCGCCGTGGAGACGACCGCCGGGGTGACGCGGGCGCGGGTGTTCGCCGCCGACGGTTCGCTGGCGGCACGCGGGCAGGTCGCCCCGGTCGGCGCCGCCGCCGTGGTCGACCAGGTCGAGACCCACCCGGCCCACCAGCGGCGCGGCCTCGGCTCCCTGGTGATGCGGACGCTCGCCGACGAGGCCGTCGAACGCGGCGCGGCCACCGGCGTCCTGGGCGCCACCGACGAGGGCCGCGCCCTCTACGAGACCCTGGGCTGGACGGTGGCCGCGCCGCTCACCGCGTTCGTCTACCGGGCGGTCAGCGCGCCGCCCTCCGGCTCGGCCTGGGCCGAAGTGGACGGCTCGGGATCGGAGTTGAGCGAGTCGAGCAGCGCGTCCGTCTCCGGCTTGGGCTCGGGCCGCAGCATCCCGACCCCGACGTAGAGGACCAGCGACGTCAGCAGCGGCAGGCCGACGATGGCGGCCTGCTCGGCGCCGTCCACGACGTAGCGGACGACGTACCAGACGAGGAGACCGCCCGCCCACGAGGTGATCGCGGCGGTCGGCCCGACCCGGCGGAACCACGGCAGCAGGCCGAGCATCAGCGGGATGGATATCGGGCCCATGGTGGCGGCCACCAGCTCCACCACGGTGTCGAGCACGAAGCCCTCGCCGCCGGTGGTGATGGCGATGGTCATGGAGAGGGCGACGAACAGCACGGTGGTGACGCGGGCGAACGTCAGCTGCGCGGACTCCGTCAGCCGCCGCACGCGCGGCACGAGCACCGGGGCGATGTCGCGGGTGATGACGGCGGTGATGACGTTGGAGTCGGAGGCCACCATCGCCATGGTGTGCGAGAAGAACCCGGCCAGCATCAGGCCGATCAGGCCCGCCGGCAGCAGCTCCCTGGCGAGCGCGATGTAGGACTCCTCGCCGTTGCTGAGTCCGGGCACGATCAGCGGCGCGGCGATCATCGGCAGGAAGAGGACCAACGGCCAGACCAGCCACAGCGCGCTGGAGAGCAGCGCGGCGCGGCGCGCGTCGGAACCGGAGGGCGAGGCCATGTAGCGCTGCGCCAGGTTCCACATGCCGCCGTTGTACTCGAAGGTCTTCACCAGCAGGAACGCGAGGATGAGCCAGGTGGTGACGGTGCCGTTGACCGGGTCGCCGTGGCCGTCTGGCAGGTCGCCCCACATCGTGAACGGGAAGCCGACGCCGAGTTCGATCATCACGGCGAGCAGCATGGCGACGCCGGCCACGGCCTGGATGACGAACTGCCCCATGTCGGTGAGGACGTCGGCCCACAGGCCGCCGACGGTCATGTAGGCCATGGTGGCGATGCCGGTGAAGATGATGCCGACCTCGATGGGGATGTCGGCGAAGCCGCGCAACAGGACCGAGATCGCGACCCACTTGGCGGCGATGTCGACGACCTTGAGGGCGGCGCCGCTGTAGGCGAGCACCTGCTGGGTGGGCAGGTTGTAGCGGCGGGTCAGGTACTCCAGCGGGGACTTGACGTCGTGCTTGGCCCGCAGCCGGTTCCAGCGGGCCGCGAAGAGGAAGGCGCCGACGCCGACGCCGAGTCCGATGGTGAGCGGCCACCAGAAGTAGACGGTGATACCGCTGTTGTACGCGACGGCGGCGAACGCGACGAACATCACCGCGCTGTAGCCCGACATGTGGTGCGACACCCCCGACAGCCACCAGGGGATCTGCCCCCTGGCCGTGAAGAAGTCGGCCACGCTGTGGATGCGGTTCTTCGACCACCAGCCGATGGCTACCACGACGAGGAAGTAACCAGCGACCACGATCCAGTCCAACGCTGACATCGCGGCTCCTATGGAAAGGGGAGAGGGGAGGATCTCGCGCGCGTGGTGCCAAAGCGTTCACATACAGGAACAGAGGACATTGTCATGAACAGACCTCGCCACGATAGGAGCCGCCCAAACCACCGTCAATAGACCGGACGGAGTCCCTGCGGGGCCACGCCGCGCACCGGCGCGGCGCGCCGGGTAGCGGCCGCCGGTCGGCGGCGCGGCCGGGCCGGCCACGGCCGCGGCCGACGCC